>JBFLYA010000187.1 GCA_040757115.1 bacterium
TAGCCTATTTGATAATATTACAGCTAAAAACCAAAAGGGCTTTTTCAAAATTCACTATTACTCAGATTACAAGAAAAATAAATCGGGAATGCAACTTGCAAACCCTTATCCAAGAGCATTTTCATTTGGCATCCTTCATAACCTAAACAATCTCGTAGTAATATGCCACTTTTGGAATTATCAGGATTATCTTTATCGTCATAAATCTGTAACCACCAGACACCGTCTCCAATGAAATCATCTATATCAAAAGATAAACTGAAATAAAATCTTTCTCCTTCTATTAAAATTTGCTTTAATTTAGTTGGCATAGTAATCTCCACAATTCTTGTTGGTTTGTCTTTGCTCTTGTTTCTTCAAAATTCTTCACAATAATGCTTTTTAATAAATATCCTCTTTTCAGAACCTCCTGCATACAATAAAAGCCCAAAGGTATCCACTCGCCTTTAGAATATTTATCACCTATTACAAGAGCAAAATATCGTCCCTTTTGTAAATATGGGGTTACATTATCAATTACTTCTCCGAGCATCTTCAAAAATTCCTCTGTATTTTTCGCATTTGAAAGGTCCCTGCCATCTTTTGAAAACTTAATTATATCGTGATAAGGAGGATGCATAATGAGAAATTGCACCTGACTTATCTTATATTTGCCAAGAATGGTTTTTATATCGATTGTTCTACTATCTCCAACAATTACTTCAGAAATTACATCATTTAGGTTCAGTTCTAAGTTGATTAATTCTTTTGCCTTTTCTGCTACTTCTTGATTTAGTTCTATTCCAATGCCATTTCTTCCCAGCCTTCTGCATTCAATCAATGTTGTTCCACTTCCAACAAATGCGTCTAAAACCCAATTTTTCTTTGTGGTATATCTTAGCAACATTTGATGTGGAATTTGGGGGATAAAATTTCCCCAATACCAACCAAGATGAGCACCAGAAGTATCTCTTTTATCTAAAACCCAAAGGCTATCAGTAATAATTTCATCATATTCCTTCCAGCGAAGAAGATTTATATCATTAATTTTGCTGGTTTTAATCTTTTGGACGCCATTTTCTAATCTTTTGAGATAGTAATTTGCTCTTTCCGATGTTCGTGCCTCCAAAATTTGATCCAGTTCAGAAACTAAAACATCTTTACGTACAGAAATTGTATCTCCGTTAGCATCAATATTTACAATACCTTCCCTGTCATTCTTTGGATAAGTTACAATATTTTTCAATCCATTTATTTTAGCTTTCATAGAGTTTAAGTCTTTTAAAGTATCAATCTCACATAACACATTGACAAATTTTTCTTTGTTTAGAATAATAGCACCATAAGTAAGAGGTATGGTTTCTAAATTTTCAAGTGTTAATTGAGTGTTATTTATTTTCATATTCCATTTTCCTCTTTAATCCTTTTCAACATACTTCCTTGCCCAATACCGATATAATTTTTAGGTAAATCAGGGCCCTGTATCTTACCGCTCAACACCGCTTCGAATGGACATAAATAATTCCTTACCTTTAACACCAATTTCTGCTCTAATATCTTTAATCATCTCGATTATCTTTTCTGGACATAGGCTGACTCTAATAAACCAGGACCTAAATGCCTATGAAGTGCCATTGTTGCTCCAATTATTTGCTCTCTAATTGCTTTTTCTAAAAATCATTCTCTGTGGTGAACGATTACTCCTTCATTGACCATTTACCACGGATTTCCACTATCTCTTATTGGGAATTTTTTTATCTGAGCACCTGTTGGTGGTGTTACTGGGGAAGTATCTTTGGCAATGGCAATTGCCTCCTCTAATTTCACATCCTGTGTATAGAGTGCCTTACCAACAATTATCCCCACTACTCCATATTGAACATAAGGGAGTAATTTTTTTATATCTTCCAATGTGGAGACGCCGCCAGAGACAATAGTTCTCATTTTAATTGCCTGAGTAAAACTACGGATAGCATCAAAGTTAGGTCCTTCAAGCATACCATCACGGGTAATATCCGTATAAACCAATTCTCGCACACCAATTTGTTTCATTTCTTGAGCTAATGTCACGGCAGAATATTCTGTCATTTGTTGCCAGCCCCAAACCGCAACATTGCCACCTTTGGCATCAATACTAACAACTATCCTTTCTCTAAATTGAGCAATAATAGCGCGGGTAAAATTTGGGTCAATAGCGGCTTTTGTGCCAATAATAAGTCGGCTCACCCCTGTCTCGAATGCCTCTTTTACACTCTTTATGTCTCGAATGCCACCACCCAGTTGAACCGGTATTTTAATCTGTGAGACAATTTCTTTTACCCGGGGTAAGTTTTCTAATCTGCCGGAGATAGCACCGTCTAAATCTACTACATGGAGCAGTTTTGCCCCCTTTTCTTCCCACATCTTAGCAATTTCAACTGGATTGGCAGAATAAATAGTTTCTTCCTCTGGTTTGCCTTGAGTTAGCCTGACAACTTTGCCTCCTTTTAAATCTATTGCTGGAATAATTAACATAATTCACCACCTCCATTTTGGTAACTGATAATTGGTGAATGGTGATTAGTTACCAATTATCACTTACTTGCTTTTAAAGTCTTCTTAGACTGATTTTAAATTATAACATACTTAACAATAATAATCAACAAAAAAATTAGTAAGCGTTCACCGCAGAGACACAGAGACGCAGAGAAAAAATTAAAAACTATTTACCATACGCTTCATTCCATTCCTGATTTTCATCAGAGCAAGCTTTTGAGGCCCGACATCTCATGATTGATTAATAATTTGGTTTTGATGTCCTATGTATGACAATGATTACCTCAATAATCTTTTCTGTTATCTGATTTATTTCCATATCTTCTCTGTTCCTCTGCGTCTCTGCGGTAAAGGATTACCTGAACGCTTACCTGATAATTCAATCTTTACCCAATTTCCCCCAGCACAAGTTTATCCTTGAATTGATAAGAGAATGTTTTATAAATAAATTGGTTTTCTGTTTTTTTTAAGAACGGGTCTTTATCGAGGATAGCAAAGGCTTCTTTGCGGGCTAATTCCAGCCATTTAACATCATAAAGGATATTAGCCAATTTCAATCTAATCATTCCGTGTTGGCGAGTGCCAAAGAATTCGCCTGCCCCGCGAATTTCTAAATCTACTTCAGCGATTTTAAAGCCATCTGAGGTTTGACATAGCGTTCCCAGTCGCCTGGCACCTTTTAAAATAGTCGAATCAGGGTCTTCCTGTAGATTTATTGGCTGATTAGAATTAACCAATTCAGCAATATCTTTCTTAGTAACCAGGATACAATATGATTTATGTTCCCCTCGTCCCACCCGACCACGGAGTTGATGTAATTGTGCCAGCCCAAATCGCTCGGCATGTTCGATTAACATTATCGTCGCATTTGGAATATCAATCCCCACCTCAATGACCGTAGTTGAGACTAAAATATCTATTTCCTTATCTGCAAAACTTTTCATTACCTTATCTTTTTCTTCGGTTTTAAGTTGGCCATGTAAAAGGCCTAATTTGAATTCAGGGAAATCATTTTTTTGTAAATGGGCAAACATCCTGGTTGCGGCTTTTAATTCCAGCTCTTCTGATTCCTCAATCAATGGATAGACAACATAGGCCTGCCTGCCTTTTTGAATTTCATCTTTAATAAAGGCATATATTTTTGGCAAGTCTTTTTCTGACCGACATTTGGTAATGACCTTCTGGCGATTAGGCGGCAATTCATCAATGACTGAGGTATCTAAATCTCCATAAAGCGTCAGGGCTAAAGTTCTGGGAATCGGTGTCGCGGTCATTACCAGGACATCCGGGCTTATGCCTTTACAGGCTTCTTTTGCCTTGTTTTTTAACTCCGCCCGCTGAAGGACACCAAACCGATGTTGTTCATCAATAATACATAATCCTAAATTTTTAAACTCTACCCCTTCCTGAATTAATGAATGAGTGCCAATAGCAATATTTATCTCACCATTCTTTATCTGACTTAAACTTATGTCTTTATCAGATTTTTTTATACTACTGGTTAATAAAGCAACATTTATCCCAAAATTTGACAATAATCCTTGAATGGTTAAATAATGTTGTTCTGCAAGGATTTCTGTTGGCGCCATAATTGCAGTCTGGTAATCATTTTCAAATGCCACTATGGCGGCACAGGTTGCCACAACGGTTTTCCCGGAACCAACATCCCCATGAATAAGTCGATTCATTGGTTTTTCAGAGGTCATATCCGTAATTATTTCTTTAATCACCTTTTTTTGAGCCGAAGTGAGAACAAATGGCAAAGATTGGATAAAAGCGGTAAGTAATTTAAAATCTGTCTGAAATTTAATATATTTTTCTTGTTCTGCCTTTTTTTTAGTCATCCCTAAGGCTAATTGTAATAAAAAAAACTCCTCAAAAATGAGTCTGTTCTTTGCATTTTTATACCCTGTCCAATTTTCTGGAAAATGAATATTATTCAAAGCATATCTAATATCTGGTAGTTGATATTTGGAGAGAATACTGGCTGGTAAAATCTCAATAAGATTAGCGGTGTATGTCTCTAATGCCTTTTTAATTGCGGTCCGAATTAATCTTTCACCAGGAACAGGCGAAACTTCTTGCGTCAAAGGATAGATAGGAACAATCCGATTATGATGAATCATCTCATTTTCCTGCTCATTTAAGATGTCATACTCAAAATCCGTGATTTGTATCTCTCCACGAAACCGACGCACCCGCCCACTCACAATTAATTTTAAACCAGTGGTCAGGAACTTTTCCATTTTGGGCTGGTTAAAGAATAACAAAAAGGCATAACCCGTGCCATCTGAAATAACCACCTTGAGTAACTCTATTTTCCGTCCTGGCAATCTTGATTTCTTATACCCAATGATTGTTCCTTGAAATGTTTCCTTATCCCCATCGACTAAGTTAAATATAGATTTAAGATGTCTTCTATCGTGATAGGCACGCGGATAATATTCAAGCAGGTCTTTTATCTGGTTAATGCCGAGTGCGGCAAGGATTTTTGCCCGTTTTTCTCCTACCCCTTTCAGATATTTAACCGGCATCCTCAATTCATTCAGTAGAAAATTAGCTTCCATCTTATCCTCATGAATTGGTAATAACAATCATACACTATTTAACAACTTCCCAGTAATTATTCAGCCACAGATAGACACGGCTGAAACACTGAAAATTCGTAAATCGTGTCCGTAGTTAGGCTGAAGGTTTTTCCTCCTGTTGTCCTCTGCCCTCTGCCCTCTGCTCTCTGCCTTCTGCCCTCTGCCTTCTGCCCTCTGCCCTCTGTCCTCTATATTTATCCCTGCTAATCCGTGTTAATCAGTGGCTGAATAGTTACCTTTGCCATATCAATCTTATCCTATTAAGAATTTTTTAGTAAGATATTCTTCAGACATTTTCTCTTCTGCTGGTAAATATATTCTAACGGAAATGTCTAAATTTTTTAAATATTTACACATTAAAGGCCCAATATCTTGCCACTTTAAATTTCCAAGTCCACACCCAAGAGCAGGTAAAGCCAGAGATTTTATTGCTTCTTTTTTATAATTATCAACTATCCAATTTAGCCCTTTTTCAATCCCTTTTATATCTGCATCTTCTTTAAAGTGTTGCTTGGTAGGAAATAGAAGAAACCATGTTGCACCATTCCCATTTTTTAATGTAGATGGTTCATCTGCCAATTGATAATCAAGAGAACTCTCTCGTTTGTAAAGATATGGTTTTCCCATTTGTAATTGTAATGGACGATTTCTGCAAACATATTGGTATTGAACATAGACATCTGGAAACTGCCATTTTGCACGAGAAGCAAGTCCTTTTCCCATAACACCAACACAATTTACACTTATAGTAAGTGTTTGCATCCTTGAAAAGAACATATCTCCGTCTGTTACATATAACAACGGAGTAATTTCTATCTCACGAGAAGGTTTGAAAAACATATTCGGTTGGGGAACAACAGATATAGGGAACGATGATAAAAATTCTTTTATTTTATTAGCAATATTATGATTTGCAACATAAATTGTATGAATATATTCTGGTGAAATCATATCCGGGACAAGACACTCAGCCATTATTTTCCTTTTATCTCCACTTTCTTCAGTCCACCATTTTTTATCAAGAACTTCTGTTAATTTATATAGTGTTTTCTTTCCCTCTTTGGCTGGAAGTATTTCTGTAGCAGAACTGGCTGCATTACCCGAAGAAATAAAAATATCATTACGATTCAATATATCTAACTTAATAGCGATAACTACAATATCATTATCTGATTTCTCACAGACTACCCTGAATAACATCGGATTTCTTGGTTGAAAATACACATTAGCAAAATCCCATAGATTTCTACCACTGCCATCAGGTATAATTCTATTACGACGATTTTCTATAATCTCTTTATCATATATGGGTGTATAACTGATTTGGCGTTCTTCTACCTGTTTATGTGACAAAATGCCATTCTTCAATATAGAAGGTAAATTGTCTATGTGTGTAATATAATATAAATGTCTAATTTTAAATGCCATATCTACACTTCCAATGGTTCTCCTAAAAATAGGAAATAGAAAGTAGAGAGTAGAAAGTAGAAAGTAAAGAAAACATCACTCCTCACGCCTATCTCCTTACCTCCCACCTTCTATCTCCTACCTACTATTTTCATCCTCATTTGTGAACCCACGGTTCATGAGCGTTTCCCCTGAAAATAAGGAAGTAGAAAGTAGAGAGTAGAAAGTAGAAAGTAAAGAAAACATCACTCCTCACGCCTATCTCCTTACCTCCCACCTTCTATCTCCTACCACTATTTTCATCCTCATTTGTGAACCCACGGTTCATGAGCGTTTCCCCTGAAAATAGCGAATTAGTGAATTAGAGATTAGCGAATTAGTATAGTATCCACAGACTCGTATCCTATGGTGTAGAACAGATATTCCCCCTTAATAAAGGGGGTTAGGGGGTTGTTCTTCCATTATTTTCATCCCCCTTTGTGAGCCGCAGGTTCATGAGCGTTTCCCCTGAAAATAAGGAAGTAGAAAGTAGAGAGTAGAAAGTAGAAAGTAAAGAAAACATCACTCCTCACGCCTATCTCCTTACCTCCCACCTTCTATCTCCTACCACTATTTTCATCCTCCCTTGTGTCCACCCCGTGGACATGTCCGGTTCTCCTGAAAATAGGCTGAAGGCTGAAGGGTATAGGCTGAAGTTTTGAACGCTATTTCCTTCAGCCTATTTTTCATCGTCCTCGTATAATATATATTGTTGGTCATTTTGAATGCCACAATCCTAATTCCTTATTAAAGCCCCCAAGATTGGGGGGTGGGGGTTGAAAATAAAATTAAAAAATTAATTATTAG
>JBFLYA010000188.1 GCA_040757115.1 bacterium
ATAGTAAATTTCGTGTCTTCACACTATTTCTACTATCGGCAAAAGACCTTTCTTTATTTAGCTAATTCGTGCCAAAAACTTCTATCATATTGAGTCCTATCCAAAAACTTGAACATCGAGTAATAGTAAGTGCATATAGAAAGATGGACGAGATTTTTAGGAGATTTGTAACATTCTTTAGGGTTAGATATTATAGGTTAGCATGGAATTTTGTATGAATTTTTCGGGTAATGTCAGCTCTCAAGAGGGAACAGAGAAGACATAGAAATTAAATTAGATCACATAAAAGATTATTGATGCAGACATGGAAATACTTCTGACCTGCTTGCCAAATGTTCAGCAGGCAAGCCAGATTTGTTAATCCGCGTCTCGTTCATAGATTTTCCCCTCTTGAGAGGGGTTAGGGGTGTGTTTTTCTCTGCGTCTCTGCGGTGAACGGTTACATTTTCGCAGATGAACACAGATGAATTATTTCCTATAATCTGTGCTAATCTGTGAAATCTGCGGATATATAAAGTTTGGTGTCAGGATGTATGAGCCAGCTGAAGGTGTGATTTTAATAGTTTCTCAAATCCTTTTAATTTAGTTTCAAATTCCTCTTCCTTTACCATAATCTGGTCATAATGTTTTTTACTAATAGGTCTATCTTGAACCGCTAACCAGACAACTGACCCAACCATTGCTCCATTTAAGGCAATAATAGCGGCTAATAAGATAAACATCCAGTTAAAAAGTCTACTCATATCTTCAAATCTTTTATCTACAGCCTCAAATTTAGCATTCATTTCATTTCTTAACCCATTTATTTCACCTTTCATTTCATTTCTTAATCCATTTACTGCCTGGTTAACTTCTTCTTTTACAATTCGTCGTATCTCTTCTATATCTCCTTTAGTAAGTTCTGCATAAACATAATTTGAAGATAAAAATGTCAGCAATAAAGTAATAGCGATTATAAGTTTTTTCCGCATCTTTTCTTCCCTCCTTGAAAAAGTAAATGTAATTAACCAACATCTTTCTTCTACTAAATAATATTTTACCAAAGATTTTAGTCTCTGTCAATTAAAATTTATCATCCAATCGAATGTCTCCACTGTTTAGTGGTCCAACTTTTCACTTAGCAATATAACCTCTGTCACCTATCTTCTCTCATTCAAACAAAACCTCTTCCCCCACACAATTTACAATGAACCGCTGTTCATCTTTAAATAAATTAATCTCAAAGGGTTTATATAAAATCTCTCTTTTTTCATTGAGTAATATCTTTACCCACGGTCTTATGACGGCATGTCTATTTATTTTAGTTACTACTCCAATCTCGCCGGTATTAAGTCTAACGAAACTACCTGCTGGATAAATTGACATATCATCAACAAATTCTTTAACATCTTTTACCGGAAAATTACTTCCTGATTGGCTGATAATAAGTCGCATTGCATCATGCGGTAGAAATTTACTTCGATATGGTTTATCCATAGTTAGCGAATCATACAAATTGACTAAAGATACTAATCTAACTGATGGATGAATCTTATCTTTTGATAAACTCTGGGGATAGCCACTTCCATCCCATCGTTCATGGTGTTGATAGGCAATTAACTTTGTTATTTGCGATAATCTCCTATTTTCATTTAAAATCTCATATCCATAAATAGGGTGTTTTCTTACCTCTTCGTATTCCTTAATCATTAATTTATCGGGTTTGAGTAATATTTCTTCCGCGAGCCTTGTTTTACCAATATCATGAAGCATAGCACCTAAAGCTATTTCTTCGATTTCTGATTTCTTGATTTCTCGTTTTACACAAAGCAAAATAGTCAAGGCACAGACATTAGTTGAATGGGCAAAGGTATATTCATCATGAGTCTTGATTTTTGCCAGATTGACTATTGCCTCTGGGTTAGAAACAATCTCTTCCACCATTTGGGTGATAGCATTTTTTAATGGCTCTTCCTCAATCGCCTTGCCTATTTTTACATTACTCATAATATACTTGACGGCTTTTAATACCTCTTTTTGTGTCTGGTCAGAGATGGTTTGTGGTATTTCTTCAATTAATTTTTTTATTTTTTTAGCCTTTGGGCTATCTTGTGTCTTTAGAGTTAGAGGTCCTTTGTAGATAATAATGCCTTTTTTATGCATAATTTCTGCCCCCCTGATTCTGATGATTAGTAATCTTCCTTAAAAATCGGGGTTCGGGAATTCGTAACCGTTCACCGCAGAGACACAGAGACGCAGAGAAGAAAATTAAAATCTATTCACCAGAGACAGAAATTTCCTTTTTTGTGCATTTCGGGTCTTTCGTTGTTTATTAATTTTTTAAGCCTTTTTAAACACCGAAAAACGCGAAAAACACGAAAAAAAAAGATATTTTCCTCTCTGTTCCTCTGCGTCTCTGCGGTAAAGGACTACCTGAACGGTTACTTTATTCCCGAACTCCCAATCCCGAATTCCTTACTTAATACTATACCAGAAGATATGGAAAAAGGCAAGAGAAAATTATTGACAGTGGAAACAATTTGTGGTATAATAATAGTTGTTTAGGTAGTATGACGAATTACCACCTACGAGTTTTTTAAAGAGGAGGAAATTGTTTTATGCCAGAATTACGCAAAGACCCGGTCACTAATCGGTGGGTAATTATTGCTACCGAGCGAGCTAAAAGGCCAACAGATTTTGTTAAAATAAGTAGTGAGGTAAAACAATCTTCTAACTGCCCTTTTTGTGAAGGGAATGAATCAAAAACCCCACCTGAAATTCTTGCTTATCGACAATCGGGGACCCAGCCTAATACACCAGGTTGGTGGATACGCGTCGTGTCAAATAAATACCCGGCTTTACAAGTAGAGAGCCCATTAGAAAAGAAGGGGATAAGTATGTTTGATATAGTCAGTGGAACGGGTGCTCATGAAGTAATTATAGAAACGCCAAAACATGAAACAGACATTAGTTCTATTGAAATCAGACAGGTAGAAGAAACACTCTGGGCATATCGGGATAGGTCAATTGACTTGAATCGTGACCCGAGATTTGAATACATACTTATCTTCAAAAATCATGGGCTAAAAGCCGGCGCCTCTTTAGAACATCCTCATTCTCAACTTATTGCTACCCCTATTATACCTTCAGCTATCCGCGAAGAGATGGATGGAGCCGGACAATATTTTAAATATAAAGATAGATGTGTATTTTGTGATATTATTCGTGAGGAACAAAAATTTGGGGAACGAATTATTATGGAAAATAATGATTTTATTGCTATTGCACCTTTTGCCTCACGATTTCCATTTGAGTGCTGGATTTTGCCCAGGGTTCATGACCCGACATTTCCTGATATTACCAGACATGAGGTAATGGCATTAGCTGAAGTTTTAGGTGGCATCCTTAAGAAGATAGGGTCGGTACTCAATAATCCACCATTTAATTACATGCTTCATACCGCACCTTGCAAAATGGATTCTTCCCAACTTAAACATTTCCACTGGCATATTGAGTTAATACCAAGATTAACGGATATTGCCGGTTTTGAATGGGGGTCGGGATTTTTTATTAATCCTACACCACCGGAAGAGGCATCAAGGTATTTGAGAGAAGAAATGTAACTATTATTTATTCAATCAGCTAAGTCAGACTTGTCCGATTACCTATGAATGGACACGAATTATAAAAATAATTGTTGCCTAAGGAGGTGATTGATGGTATAATTTGAAGAAAGAAGGTGCTGACATCTGAAAATGAGGAGGTATTTTAAATGGCTGTAGCATTACCATTAGAGGCTTATGAGACATTTGAAAAGAGGTTTGGGAAAGAGGATGCAAAGAGGATAATAAGGGTATTAGAGGGTGGCATATCAAAGGAGGTAGAAGATAAGTGGAGAACAACAAAGGATGAGATACTTGAGGCAATAAGAAAAGAATTTATAACAAGGGATGTATTTGAGGAAAGAATAAATGCTCTTAGAACAGAATTACTTGGCAAAATGGAGAAGGATAAGATAGAGTTAGAAGGAGATATTAAAAGATTGGATATGAAGATGAATTTCCTGATCATCCTTATGTTTCTTGCTCTAACAATTATGAACCCCGTTGTTGCTGAGCTTATAAAGGGGTTAATAAAATAAGGAGGTAAATTATTATGTTAAAAAAATGGTTAAGTATTTTAGTAGTAATGAGCATCTTTTGTCTTAGCTATGTCAAAGAAGGTTGGACAGCGGCTTTTGAAGGACCGGGGGTATGCGTGCGACCATTAACTATGGGTGGGGCTTTTATTGGTTTAGCCGATGATTGGTCTGCGGTTATCTGGAATCCTGCTGGATTAACACAACTTGAAGGAAAAGGATTTGGGTTTAGCCTGGATTATGTCCCGGCAGAGGCAAGTGACAGTAATTCAGTAGCAAATAGACCTCTGAATCAAATAAATATGGACCAGCAAGATGTTTTCTTTCAATTAGGTGGTGAACCAACCGAATTTAACAAAAAAGATGTAAAATCCACTACCTATTTACCTACTTTAGCAGGTTATACATCCTTTAGAGGATTTATTTTAAGCGGAGCAATCTATGTTCCTATGGGATATTCCTCTGACTGGGAAGATAGCAAAGAGGTAGTGCAAAAAGCTACTTATGAGATATCTAGTTTTGAAATAATCTATAATCTCAATGTAGCTAAGCAAGTAACGGATAAGCTCTCTATCGGTGCAGGTATTAACCTCCTTGATTGGACTTTGGAAAAAAAGGCAGAGAAAAAGGTAGCAGGGTATACTCAAAATTTAGATTTAGATGGCGATGGTCAGGATTTTGAAGGGATAATCAGCTTATTTTGCAAGTGCCGGCCTGATTTAAACCTTGGGTTTGTCTATCACACGGGCAGTAAGATTGATGTAAAAGGAGATGCAAAAACACAATATCCTTTTCCTACAGGAACAATTACACCACCGTGGATAATGATGTACGAAAAATCAAATTTCACGCTTAAACAACAGGTGCCAGCGACATACATTCTGGGGATAGCTTATAAGCCACAAGCAAAGCTGGTCATTACCGCAGATTGGCATCGCACAGACTGGAGTAAGCAGAAGAAAGAGATGAGTTTTAACCAAGACGGATTATTCCTTAAGGATACAGTTCAATCCGTAGATTGGAAGGATACAAACAAAATTCGACTTGGGGCAGAATATACACTTAACGAATTATGGAAACTAAGGGCAGGTTTCTTTACCGACCCATCCCCAATGCCAGACAAAGCAGTCAGTCTAACCAATCTTATTGACATAGATAGAGTATTCTATACCTTGGGTGCAGGTTGTAAGTATAATAATTGGCAGGTTGATATGGGAATTATGCATAACAAACAAGACCAAACTATAGAAGGCGTAACCTACGAGAAAAAATGCACCTCTATTCATATCGCCACAAGTCGCCAACTTTGATTTTTAGTCAACCTCTTGAAACTTTAAATAGAGAATAAATAAGTATGTACTACGAAGATGTATTCAAGGAATTAAACAGAGAGAAGGTAAGATATTTAATTGTAGGTGGTGTAGCGGTTGTTTTACATGGTGTTGTGAGATTAACCGTTGATTTAGATATTTTTGTTGACTTCTCAAAGGAAAATATAGAAAAATTTGCCTTATGTATGAAAAATTTAGGTTATAGACCTAAATTGCCTGTGAAAATAGAAGAGTTACAGGATGTAAAGAAAAGAAAGATATGGATAGAAGAAAAAGAGGCGAAGGTTTTTTCCCTTTTTCATTTGACCAAACATGAGGAACATCTCGATATTTTCATATATGAGCCTATCCCTTTTGAAGATGCTTATCAAAAGAGAAAAATTGTAGTGGCAAAAGGTATGGAAATACCTGTTGTATCTATTGATGATTTAATCAAGATGAAGGAGATAGCAGGCAGAGAGCAAGATTGGGCAGATATCTCTGCCTTAAAAGATTTAAAAGAACTGGTGAAAAATGAAGAAGAAAGGATATAGTTTTAGAGTAAATAGAGATAATATAAAAAGATTTAAAGATATGTCCGCAGAGAGTAAATTGAATTGGTTAGAAAAGGCAAATAAATTTATTCAAACTACACTTCCTCAAGAAAAACTTAAAATCTGGGAAAAGATAAAAGAAGGAAGGGTTTAAAAAGAGAAAGATAAAATGCAGATAATAGATTTAAGTTTGGCGTTAAAAGGTTATGGTCCAGAGCCTGACCCACCTAAAATTAAGTATATGAGTCATAAGACAGGGGCATTTTTACTTGGATTAGGGGCTTTGCTCTGTAAAAGTAATTCATTCATAGGACATCTAAAAAATTTTATCCTCTATTTAATCGGCAACTATAGAATTACCTCAAAAGATTTTCCTGACCAGATGGGGATAGCCTTAGAAGAGATTAAAACCGATACCCATGCTGGAACTCATCTTGATGCCCCCTGGCATTTCGGTCCTACTGCTGAAAACAAACCGGCTAAAACTATTGGTGAAGTCCCACTCCAATGGTGCTACTCAGATGGCGTCGTGCTTGATTTAAGACATAAAAAGGCAGGTGAATTTATCACCATCGAGGATATAAAATCTGCCTTGCAAAAGATTAATTACCAGATTAAACCTGATGACATCGTCCTGATTATGACCGGCTGGGATAAATTTCAAGATAGTAAAGAATATCTAAATCATCCTGGAATGTCTGAAGAAGCAACTTTATGGCTAATTGAGCAAGGAGTAAAGATAATGGGGATTGATGCCTTTGGTTTTGACCGCGGTTGGCAGGCGATGTTTGATGATTATATTAAAACAAAGGATGCTAAATATCTCTGGCCCGCCCATTTTGTCGGCAGAAAAAAGGAATACTGCCACATCGAAAAAATGGCAAATCTGGATAAAATACCAAAACCGTATGGGTTTAAAGTTATTTGTTTTCCAGTAAATATAGAAAAGGCAGGAGCTGGTTGGACAAGAGCCGTGGCGATTATTGAATAAGGATTTATCTTCAACATATTAGAAATTATAAAAATTGCAGAAACTGTAAACAGAGGTATTTTATGGAAAGAATTGTTTATAAAACCAATAATTTTAAAGCGGCTGAGGAATGGAATATTTTACAGCAGACCCAATTGACCCCAAAGCAACGGCAAGAAATTGCATTAGAACTAAGGAAAAGAGTTTATGGAACAAAAAATCTTGATGTAAAGGAGGCTTATAAACTTATCAAGAAAATCGTAAGCGTTCAGGTGGTGTAACAAAAGGAGATGTGGAGATTAAGGAGATAGGGAGATATTATTAAAAAAATTGAAATTAATAGAAACTAATAGAAATTTATGGAAATTTGTTGTTTTCCACAAT
>JBFLYA010000189.1 GCA_040757115.1 bacterium
AGAGTTTGGCTTTAACATCGACATAGGTATCCTTCATCCCCTTGATTAATGGTATTTGGTAGGGGTCAACGATTACTAAATCAACGATTTTTTCAGTCTCTTTAAAATCAATCACCGAGTTAAGAAAACTAATAAGGATATCCTTACTCCCTTGTGAGCCAAAAACCTTTTTGAAGGCATAATCTGTTTTAACATCTAAAAAACGCATCCAAATACTCCTTCCTTCTAAAAATAACCAACCACAGAGAGTTAAAAAAAGTCTGTGTGAAGATATTTAATTAATACCCTTGATTTCCTCTATTGTTAATCCCGTTATCTGTGATATTTTTTCAACTTTCTCGCCTGATTTCAAAAGAGTTTTCGCTACTTCTATTTTGCCTTGTTGTAACCCTTGTTGTATTCCTTCTTGTATTCCTTGTTTTAATCCTTGTTGTATTCCTTGTTTTAACCCTTTTTGTATTCCTTTTTCTATTCCTTGTTTTAACCCTTGTTTTAAGGCAAACTCTATCGCACCTCTTTGCATTCGGATAAAATCGTGCCGCTTATATTGAATTTCTAACTCCTTTTCACTCATCCCCGCTGTATTGGCTATTTCAAATGCCTCCTTTATTTCTATCTCTTTAACTAAGCTCTCTGGAGTATATTCAAGTCTGCCTGCATTCTTTATAAAATATATCCATTTGTCTTTGATTGAATCCAGCTCATCCTCATTCTTCTTGAATTTGGGCAATTCGATAAAAACAAGTTCGATTTCATCATGGTATTTGATTAAAGTCTCCTTTTCAATGAGATTGAAATAGGTGATAACCTTATCTACATCCTCGAACATGATAAAGTCCGTAATGGTTAGAGCAATAATAGGTTCAAGGCTGGTAAATGATTCTGTCTCTTTTAGCTGAGCTGAATATGTCTTAGCCGCATTATATAAAATCCTTTTCTCAAACCCTTCTACATTCAAAACCTGCATCTCGATAATGACATTCTTCTGGTTTGAGAGTTTGGCTTTAACATCGACATAGGTATCCTTCATCCCCTTGATTAATGGTATTTGGTAGGGGTCAACGATTACTAAATCAACGATTTTTTCAGTCTCTTTAAAATCAATCACCGAGTTAAGAAAGCTAATAAGTATATCCTTACTCCCTTGAGAACCAAAAACCTTTTTGAAGGCATAATCTGTTTTAACATCTAAAAAACGCATCCAAATACTCCTTCCTTCAATGTTTATATCATACATATTATAACTCATGGAAAGCTTTTTGTCAAGCAAAATTCACATAAGTAAAGTGTTACATAAAATGTAATCTACGAACAAAGTTTCCACCTGTGCGGTTAAATGTAAAATGGATAATGTAAAATGAGAAATGTAAAATGAAAATGGATAACTGAAAGGTAATGAGTCTTGCGAAGTGCTAAAATTTCCCATTTTTCATTTCCTATTTTACATTTATTTTTCCTTTGCGTCTTTGCGATGAATTAGTCTAATCGCACAGGTCGCAAAGTTTTTCTTCTACAATCTGTCCGTCCCGCAAATGAATAATTCGTTTGGCGTAACCAGCGATGTCTAATTCATGGGTGATGAGGATAATAGTTGCTCCATTTTTATTGAGTTGGACGAATATCTCCATTATTTCTTTACTGGTGGTGGTATCGAGATTACCTGTCGGTTCATCGGCACAGATAATTGTCGGATTATTTATTAATGCTCGAGCAATGGCTACCCGTTGTTGTTCACCACCAGAGAGTTCAGATGGTAGATTCTTTACTTTTGTCGCCAGACCAACTTTTTGAAGCATCTCTTCTGCCTGTTTTTTTCTCATATGTCGCGGAACATTTGCGTAACAAAGAGGTAACAAAACATTTTCCTGTGAAGTAGTTTTCTTTAGAAGATTAAATGACTGGAAGACAAACCCAATTTTTGTATTTCTGATTTTGGCTAATCCATAATCGTCCTTTTGGCTAATATCTTCTCCTTCCAATAAATATCTACCTGAGGTAGCCTTATCCAGACAACCAATAATATTCATCAAGGTAGATTTTCCTGAACCAGAAGGCCCCATTATGGCAATAAATTCACCTTTTCCAATCCCAAGCGATAGATTTTTTAAGGCAGAAAAACTATCCTTTCCCATTGGATAGAGTTTGGTAATATCTTTTAATTCAATCAGCATTTTTCCTTACCTTGATTTTAGTCCCCTCTTTTAAATCAACCGGGGGGTTCAGGACTACTTCTTCTCCTATTTTTAACCCGGATAGGACCTCAACCTCATTAGGATTACGCAGTCCCAAAGATACTTCCTGCTTTATGAGTTTATTATCTTTTAGCACAAAGACATAAAATTTATCATCAATACTAAGTGTAGCCTCATACGGTATTTTTAGAACATCCACTTTTCTCTTAGAAATAATCACTACATCAGTGAGCATTTCACTGCGTAGAGGAAGACTACTTTTGACTAATGTAATAGTTACCTCAAATGTATTAATCTTTTCCTGGAGAATAGGGGAGGGGGCGATTTTGGTAATTACACCAGAGATACTCTGTCCGGGGAAGGCATCAGGAATGACTGTAGTTTTCATCCCTAACCCAATTTTGGCAATGTCCACTTCATCCAAATCGGTTTTGACCACAAATTGACTCGGCGAGATAACGACGGAGAGAAGTTGTCCTTGAGGAACATAAGTGCCTTCTTTGCTACCTTTATAAATGACAATGCCGTCAATCGGAGATGGAATCTTTGACCAATCAACCTGTTGCTGGATAAAAGTCAGGTTGGCTTTGACACTCGCTATTTTAGATGTTACGGTTTCTATCTCTTCCTGGTATTGATTTCTTTTTTCTTCCAGGCGATAATTGGCAAGATTCAGGGCAATTTTAGCCTTTTCACATTCTACCTCTAATCTTTTATATTCATCTTCGGAAACTGCATTAATTTCAAAAAGCCTCTTTTTAGATAAAAATTGTCTATTAATCTCATCAAACCATACCTTCGCCTCATCTGCTTTCTCTTCTATCTCTTTGAGATTAATCCCTCGAAGAAGGCTATTAAGTTCGGATTGATAGGAAACCAGTAATGCAGATTGTTCTTTCTGTTTAGCTAATAATTCTTTATCATTCATTGTGGCTATTATTTGACCTTTCTTGACTTCTGTGCCTTCTTCTAAGATATCAACTACCACCCCGGGGATTTTAGCACGCAGTTCAAACCTTTCTTTTGCCTCGATTTTACCGCGAGAGGTAACCTTAAGTATTAATTCCCCGCGAGTCACCGAGCCTTTGGTTATTGTAACTGTTTTTTCTACATTCTTCTTTATCAAAATAAAACTAATAATACTTACAATAAGAATTATTATCGTCAAAGTTATAATCCGTTTTTTCATAAAATTCTTTTCTCCTACCACCAACATTGGCTATCTTGTGCAAAGTAATCACCAGTTAGAGCAAAGGCTAATGCCCGACAACCAAAACAGTCTGAAACACTACAAATAGAACATTTCCCTTTGAGATGTCTTTTATCTTTCAATTCCTTCAGGAGAGCAGTCTGCTCGTAAATATTCTTTAAAGAATCTTTAAGAAGGTTTCCTATGCTCAGATTGAACCTTCGACAGGGAAATACCTCACCATCTGGCATAATACAGAGCGTGTCGCCAATATTACATTTTGCCCCTAATATTTTTATGGTTTTATCCCATTTTATCCAAAATGCCTTATAAGGCAAGAAATCATCCAGTTCAAATTTATTTGGGATTATCTTTAAAATTAACTCTATCAGTCTTTTGTAATCTTTTTGGTCTAAAACCTCCTCGGCTATTTGATTTCCTTTTCCCAGCGGTATAAACCTTTCAAGGATAACACCGTCTATTGAATGCCTTTTACAAAATTGTGGAATTTCTACAATCTCCTCTAAATTTGTTTTCAGGACAGTGAACATCAGGACAACTTCTAATCCTTTATCTTGCAATAAGTCCATTGCTTTAATGACCTTTTTAAAGACCCCATTGCCTCTTATGGTATCACAACTCTGTTCCTTTAAACCTTCGAGAGAAATCTTTATCCTTTTTAATTTTGGAAACTCAGTCAATCTTTTTAAGACATCTTCACCCATAAGAGTAGCATTGGTAATAATATTTGTCTCTTTCACCAGTGGACTATGGTCAAGATATTCTAACAACAAGAAGAGTTCTTTTTTTAGAAGTGGTTCACCTCCTGTAATATCTATCCTTGTAGATTTATGCCATTGAGTTAAGGTAGTGATGATGTTATCGGCGAAATATTTTATCTTTGCCCAATCAATATCTAAACTCCGTGTAAAATCAGATTGATAACAGTGTTTACATTTAAGATTACAAAGGTTGGTAATATGCCACTGGAAATTAAATTCACCTTTCATGGTATTTATGAGATCCTGACTTTATGACTAAACCGACTTTTCGTACAGATTTAGGCATAGGAATTTCCTTTTTGGACGCAGATGAACGCAGATTTTCAAGATTTTAATATAAAGAATTAACTGAGAAAATCATAGTAGATAAGCATGAAACATAACTTCTTCAAATCTAACAGATATTGAAGTTGGACTATTACTACCCCGAAGTTAAACCAAAGGCATTTGATGATATTGGAAAATAGACAGCATGCAAATAAATACAGATTTTACAGGAGATCTTCGCAGATTATTTAATTTTTTATTATCCTGATAATCTGCGCAAATCTGCGTCCCATTAACCTGACAATGTCAAGTCAATATTGTATCAACGAAAATAGATTATAATCTTTTAGTTTCTCTCTGCCGTGCAAAAATGCCAATTCGACAATAAATGCCAATGCCACAACCTTACCCCCTGCTTTTTCTACTAATTTACACATCGCCTTTGCTGTTCCACCTGTGGCTAACAGGTCATCTATAATCAATACCTCTTGTCCACTCTCAACAGCATCTTCATGCATTTCTATGGTGTCGATTCCATACTCTAATTCATAAGAAACAGAGGTAGTTTTATAAGGTAATTTACCTGGTTTACGCATTGGAACAAATCCTACCCCTAATTTATAGGCAACTGGTGCTCCAACGATAAATCCCCTTGCCTCTACCCCAACTACAATATCTACCTTATGTTTTTTATACCTATCTACTATTGTATCAATAGCTTGAGCAAAGGCATTTTTGTCCTTCCATAGCGGCGTAATGTCTTTGAAGATTATACCTTCTTTTGGAAAATCAGGTATATCCCGAATGTAACTCTTTAAATCCTGCATTTTTTACCTCCTTGTATTTGGTAATTGGTAACTGGTAACTGGTAATTAGTTACCATTTACCAGTTATCCCATCTTCTGGCATTTTAATAGTAATCTCCTTAAGTAAATAATATAAATCTTCCCGAAAGGTTTTCTTTTCAATCTTGTTTTTTAAATCTTCACGACAGGAAGCAATAATTCGAAAAACTACCCTGTCTTGTAAGATTTGAAGTATTTTTGCTTGCGTGCTCAAGTCAATCTCATCGATATTATTCACGAATAAAGTTGCCTGTTCCCATTTGCCTGTTGATAATATTAGTTCTAAATCTTCGACCTTTGCCTTAATAAAAGGCTGACCACTTTTGTGACTTTGCAGATGAATCATATGAGCAACTACCTCACAATCAGAATTAGACTTACCTTGAATCAAAACATTAAAATTTGTTGTTGCGGCTCTTGAAATTTTCTTGCGTAATTCCTCAATTTCTTTACTAGCACCTTTAATATCATATACCTTACTTAGAATCTGTTTTAGATTTTTATTTTCTTGTTTTAGTTGATTATTTTCCTGTTCTAATATTCGTAATCGTAAGACATTTTTCACTGTTGCTAAGATTTTTCCCTTTATCAATGGTTTTTCGATAAAGTCAATTGCCCCGGTTTTAAGTGAGTCAACGACAGTTTCTATCTCTGCCTGCCCGGAAATCATAATTACAGGCAAGTTGTCTTTAATGAGTCCAATCTGTTTTAATACCTCCCCCCCTTTCATTTTAGGTAACCAGACATCTAAGATAACTAAATCTATTTTAAGTTCTTTTATCTTTTGTAAGGCATCCTCGCCGTCTTTGGCGCTGACAACGACATATCCATCATCTTCTAAAATCATAGATAATGTCTCGCGGATACTCCGTTCATCATCTACGACTAATACCTTTGGCTGAATCATTTGTTATCCCCCTGCTGAATCTTATTATACCATAACTATACCTCTCTTTGTCAAATACTTTTTTTTATTTGACATCTTTACATCAAAGTGTTATACTTTTTTCACTCAGGGTTTAGTATGTATGAAAAAAGATGGTATCGCGAGTTAATTAAAGGAGATAATTTAGTCAGTTTTGATGTGCAGATAGAGGAAACTGACCTTTCAGTGATGGCAGATAAAGACTTAAGGCGAGAGGTAGCAAGATTAATCTTAAGAATCCGTGAAAGGATAAAGAAATATATTGTTACTGACCCCAATTTTAAAAGAAGTCTTATTCCCTGTGAAGTCCCTCGCTATGCCCCAAAGATAGTCAGGGAAATGGCCTGGGCAGGAAAAGTAGCTGGAGTAGGACCAATGGCCGCTGTTGCGGGTGCTATTGCTGAATATGTAGGAAAAGGGATATTGAAATATTCTAAAGAAATAATTGTTGAAAATGGGGGCGATATTTTTATAAAAACCATCAGGAAAAGAAAAATAGGGATATTCGCCGGCCTATCCCCACTCAGCAACAAAATAGCCATAGAAATAAATGCAAACGACACACCACTGGGCATTTGCACCTCATCCGGAACCGTCGGTCCTTCGTTAAGTTTTGGTCAAGCAGATGCCGTGGTAGTCTTATCTTATTCGACTTCATTAGCCGATGCAGGTGCCACCGCCATTGGTAATTTAGTTAAAAAGAAAGATGATATTGAACCAGCCATTGAGTTTGCCAAAACTATTGAGGGAATTAAAGGAGTTATTATCATTAAAGACAAAAATTTGGGAGTCTGGGGAGATATAAAACTTAGGTAACCGTTCAGATAGTAATTCACCGCAGAGACGCAGCCGTTCACCGCAGAGACACAGAGACGCAGAGAAAAAATTAAAATCTATTCACCAGAGACAGAAATTTCCTTTTTTTGTGCATTTCGGGTCTTTCGTTGTTTATTAATCTTTTAATACTTACTTTTGACTAACTATTTTTGTAACCGTTCAGGCTATATATCAAAAGTGTAAGAAAGGGGATAAGGAGATAAGAGTGATATGGAGATAAGATAATAGAAATAGATTGAAATTTATAGAAATAGGTAGAAATTGATTGTG
>JBFLYA010000190.1 GCA_040757115.1 bacterium
CATCCCCTGTTCAATTACCATTTTAATAACTTCAGCCTTAAGTTCTGGACTGTAACTGTGGTTCTGTTTCATCTCTTCATTCCTGCCATACTCAAGCAACTCTGTCCATAGATATCAGTATAGCCCAATGGTGAGGGATACCAGCGGGGAATTAAAGGCCCTGGTCGAAAGTTTTGTGGCTGAGACTGACCCGGATGTCCGCAACAGCTTAATGGAGCGGATTCTCTTCAAGTGGACAGGAAGTGACGGAATTGACCCAAATAGCAGGGGCAGTAACATAGACGCCAGAAGGCTGGCAGTATTGGAAAAATTCTTCGGCCAAGCATTCGTATTTCAATACGGAACTAACCCTATTGCAGAAGCGGCATATCGGGGAAATAATCTTTCAATGCGGAGGGCGGCATGATTAAAACGCAAAAAAGAACTCCTTCAATTGCTGTTGTTTTACTTGTAGTCGCGGTCATTGCGGTCTCAGCCTGCAAACCGACTCACCCAAACATAGGTGGTTTCGCACGTGACTTGGCAAAGGAGATATATGTGCGTGTATGTCCGGCGAAGTATGTTCCGGGTGAACGGTGCGGCAATAGAGATGTTCGAGTTGAAGATGACTCAGGACGAACTGTTTACATCAATGTGTATGGTGTAGTTGATAAGGACGAGATTCGCTCACTTGTTGACTTTGCCGCTGCTTTTCGCGGTGAGGAATACAAGGCAATCCCCATTGTAATGACATTTTATGCTGAATTGAGAGAAGTTAATACTCTAAAGGCCTTGATAGGACCCAAGGTTATTTATAAAATCAAATTAAGAGGAGGAAAGTAAGATGCCGACAATTGAGTTTCGTATCGATGTCTTGGGGACGGATGGAATACCGCATAGTTTTATTTTTATTGATAATGGCGCAGGGGATAAGCGCAACTATGGATTTGGACCAAAAGAAGAAGGTTCATTGTGGGGACCCGGTGTAATTAGTGATAAAGCTCACGAATATCAATACAGTTATGGCCCGATTGAGGTTACTCCTGAGCAATATAATAGAATGGTCGAATATATCACTGAGAGCATAAATAATCCGCCCTATTACAGTTTTTTGCCAGCCAGTATTCTTGATAACGGTGTAACTCAATGTTCGCAGTGGGTAAATGCTGTTGCTAAGGCAGGTGGTGTTGACTGGGGAGGATTTACTTGGAACCCTTATGGCCATGCAATGTATATAAGTTTAAGAAAAATTTTTGATTGGGTTAAGCACCAATTCACCGCTGCTGCTCCTCTCTCTAACGCCAGCCCTATCATATTGGATTTAGATGGTGATGGGGTAGAGACAACCAATGTCAAAGGTAGGGCCTATTTTGACCATGATGGGAATGGGTTTGCTGAACAGACGGGGTGGGCTGCCCCTGATGATGGGATTCTGGTCTTTGACCGTAACGAAGATGGGATCATCAATGATGGTAAAGAGCTTTTTGGAAGCCAAACCATCCTGGAAGACGGGACCACGGCGGCTAACGGTTTTCAGGCATTGGCTGATCTGGATGACAATTTGGATGGTAAGATAGATGCCGGTGATGCGGCTTGGACCAGCCTGAAGATATGGCAGGATGTGGATGGAGACGGGTTGAGCGCTGCTACTGAGTTCCATACCCTTGATGAACTCGGCATTCAGTCTATCAATACAGGTTACGTCGATTCCACTTTTATAGATGCTCAAGGTAATGAACATTGGCAGGTAGGCAGTTTTACCAAGACAGACGGTACCACCGGAACGGCAACAGATGTCTGGTTCCAGTCGGATAAGGCCTACACCATTGCCACGGAATGGCTGGATGTGCCGCCGGAGATAGCTGTGCTACCAGACTTGCAGGGCTATGGCAATGTCTATGACCTGCACCAAGCCATGGTCAGGGATGCGAGCGGGGTGGCATATGCATAGGAAAGAGAACATCAGTATCATTTCTTTTGTAAAAATATTTTATTTATCACTCGCTATTTGTCTATTCATTTCCTTAACATTAATTGTTATCCCTGCGTATTCCGGCGAGTTCAAGCTGATAAAGGTTAATTCTCATTATGAACCTGAAATATCAGAAGGTATTATACTACCGGGGACAAATACAAAGGCTGGCGTATTTACATATGTTATAGATGAAGTCAAAGCAGATGAGACATCGAAAGCAGGTTTTCTTATTAAGGATAAAATTTATTATGTTGAGTCTGACAGATATGCCCATATACAACCCAAAAATTGGTTAGAGTACACGGGCACATTTGATCCCGGTGGAGATCCCAATTTCGGTATTTTTGAAGATTATTTTGTAATGGATGCCTACAGCATTGGAGCCAGTCATAACCGCAAAATGTTTCTTTTCAGATTCAACGAAGACACTGTGCAATTGTTAGATGTAATTGTAGAAGCATATGTGAATAATATTGAGATGGATTTTATATCTGCATATGAAGAAACTGATAAAGTTGCACCTATAGGAAAAATTCCACATCTCTTCAAAGACACTTGTGTTTCATGGATTAATATTAAAGATGTTGATAGGGACGGCAATCCCGAGTTTAAAGTTGTAATTCGTGAAAAGAGATTTGAGCTTTATTTTGAAATAGCTAACGACCGATTGCAGGTAGACTTCAATCCGGACCTGTATGCCCCCCTGTTTGAGCGTGAGAAGCTTAAAAAAACAAAAAGAAAATCTGACGCATATTATATTTACGGGTTCCTAGCCAACGAGTTGGACTTAAAAAAGATAAAAGCTATGATGGAGGGAACGTGTAAAAAACCATATGAACAATATGGAAGGGTGGTAGCCCTTCTTGAAGGACATAAAGAATGGGATTCTGCTTTTCATAACTATCTCGGCGAAAATCCTATATTAAAACAATGTAACCTAAAAAGAAGGTAAGTATCATGGCATCTATTTGGGACATTATCAAAATTAAAAGCATTGCGGGAGTTGAAAAGGTTACAGAAGAGCAAAAGAATTTAATAATTTCTGATGCTGTATCTAATTGTCGCAGCAGCAGATTGCTTATGGAATAGCAGCAATTGGGATTGAGTCTGCTTTTAATCCTGACGCAGAATCTCCTACAGGCCCTTACGGATTGGGTCAATTTTCCACGGACACCTGGAATGAGGCAGTAGCCTATTATAATAGTAATTATGGGGGCAATCTTGATCCTGCTCAAAGCAGGGATGATGTCTCTGCTCAAATAGCGGTCATGGGAGCATGGACGAGCAAAATCTGAACGAAGGCCCAAAGTTATGCAAATAACCCGATTTTTAAGGGGTATAGTGTTGAGGAAATAGCCTATGCATTACATCATGAGAGTTATTATTCCAGTGAAGAAAAAGTAAAAAGATTCCTTAAATCTCCCACATATAATAATTCCAATATCAAAGGTTATTTCACCACTACTTATCTAAATGCAAACAATATTCTTGGTGGTTATTACACTGAAAATGATTATTTTAGTACATCTCAAGCCTCACTTTTAGACGGAACTTTCGATCCTAAGCACCAACTCTACACCACCGCTGCTCCTCTCTCTAACGCCAGCCCCATCATATTGGATTTAGATGGAGATGGGGTGGAGACGACCCATGTCAAGGATGGGGCCTATTTTGACCATGACGGCAATGGGTTTGCTGAACAGACAGGGTGGGCAGGGACTGATGATGGAATACTTGTAAGGGACATAAATGGAAATGGCGCTATAGATGACGGCAAAGAGTTATTTGGAGATCAAACCTTATTGGGTGATGGCACGAGGGCCAGTAACGGCTTTCAAGCATTAGCAGAGTTAGATGACAATCTGGATGGTAAGATAGATGCCGGTGATGCGGCATAGGCAGTTAGAAGTATTAGCCGCGAATAAGACTTACGTTCGGAAATTTTTATTGACGAGATAGAATCAGGATAGATATCTCTTTCGATCTATTATATACTCGCGCATTCCGACGGTGAAACAGGAGATGGCAGAGGGTAAGAGTGCGGAATTGTAGGAGTAAAGGAGGCGATGGAATGAGAGATGTTTTGCAAAAAAGCAAGAATAGACTTATAGCAATTCTTTTATTAAGTATAATTATCCTGTGTGTAAATTTTAATAGTTATGCTGATGAAAAACAGATTTCTAATGACCAAGAACAGAATAAAGAAATTTTTATTGGGAGATTTGAAGATTATATTTTTGCTCAGTGGTGTGGGAATAATGCCCTTGTAGTTAGTGGACGTAAAATTGGTATAGAGTGGATTGATATTCTAAGCAAAAAAACAATAAAAATAAGTTCACCTGTGATTGTCCCTCCACGTGAGCTGTGGCAGAAAGGCTGTTCATATGGCAATGACTATCCCCTAAACTGCACATCAGATGGAAGATGGGTTATATATGCAGATAGAAAGAGTTCACGGATTGATAAGGGTTATAAGCCTCCTAACGATAGTGACGAGCCAGAAGACTGGGATGGGGGAGTGATTGATTTATATCGGTATGATGTAACTACAGGCAAAACTCAGAGGTTCGCAGTAGTAAGGGCTTTAGGACCATTTGAGGCAGTGTCACCGGATGGAACAAAGGTTTTTCTTGGAGGCAAACATAACTCATCAATAGAGATGCCTGAACCTAAATGGGATGTTGTGTACTTTAAAAATTATGATTGGGTTCAATCCGGGGCTCTATGGTTTTTAGATTCCTCGGGGATTGTAATGGGTCAGAATGATCCAAAAAGTGTAGAGGTTGAGTTTTTTGGCAAAAATGGGTGGGCTAAGAGGTTTGAATTGAAACAATTTGAATATGAACCTTTTTCACTTGCTGTAGATAAAGCAAACAGGATTTACTTTGATGGAGTGGAAAAAGGTAAAAAGAAAATAGCCCTCTATCGTTGCAGCATCAAAAATAAGAACTTGTCTTGCGAAAAGGTACTTGAGCAAGTTGGTAATTATAAGGTATTGCCTAATGGAGATATTATTATCACAGAAACAAAAGACTGTATAAAGTATATCACTTTGGGGCAAGGCGATGGGAAATGTATAGCAGAGAAAGGGGATGCAACTCTTATCGGCATTAGAGGGATTTCGCCGGATGGGAAATGGTTGGCATTTGTGCGAGAGAAAAAAATACCAAAGGGCACTTTCTTTGAAAAAGAAAGCAACTTATATATTCTTAAACTTACAAACCAATAAAGGAGGTAAAAAGCCGTGGATTTTTATGCACCCATTAGTGGTCAAGTGACAATAACCAGTTTTTATGGGCCGAGGGGATGTTCGTAAGGGTAGTAAATTTCATAGAGGCATTGATTTAGTGCCAAAAGAAGGGCAGGCGCTAGGGACGTCAGTAGTTGCTTCGGCTCAAGGGGAAGTTGTTAGTGTTATTACTAATAATGCAACATATGGGAATATGGTTGTGATAAAACACGCAGTAGAAACAATAGATGGAAGAACATATTACTATTATAGTTTATATGCGCATTTACAAGATAACTCCATCAATGTTCAGATAGGGCAACAAATAGCAGCGGGTGAGCAACTTGGTACAATTGGCAATACTGGGACTTCATTAGGCCCGCATCTTCATTTTGAAATAATAAAGTCAGAAACTGATCTGCAATGGAATTCTGGAGATGGTGTGAATACTAACGTAAGCGGATCAGAAGGCAGAATAAATCCCACTGAATTTCTAAACTATTATAACGATGCTTGTTGGATTGACTCTCGTAATCTCGGTATCTTTTTTGAGAATAAATTTGAACTTTCAAAGCAAGAATTCACCACCATTGCTGCTACACCAGTCTCCCCCATTGTTCTGGATTTGGATGGGGATGGGGTGGAGACGACCGCTGTGGGAGAGGGGGCCTATTTTGACCAGGACGGCAATGGGTTTGCTGAACAGACAGGCTGGGCAGGGGCTGATGATGGAATACTTGTAAGGGACATAAATGGAAATGGCGCCATAGATGACGGCAAAGAGTTATTCGGTGATCAAACCTTATTGGGTGATGGCACTAGGGCCAGTAACGGTTTTCAGGCATTGGCTGATCTGGATGATAATTTAGATGGTAAGATAGATGCCGGTGATGCCGCTTGGGCCAGCCTGAAGATATGGCAGGATGTGGATGGAGATGGTTTTAGCGCTGCTGATGAGTTCCACAGCCTGGATGAACTCGGAGTTCAGTCTATCAATACAGGTTACGTCGATTCCACTTTTATAGATGCCCAGGGTAATGAACATCGTCAGGTGGGCAGTTTCACCAAGACAGACGGGACAATAGGAACGGCAACAGATGTCTGGTTCCAGTCGGATAAGGCCTACACCATCGCCACGGAATGGCTGGATGTGCCGGAGGATATTGCTGCCCTACCTGATTTGCAGGGCTACGGCAATGTCTATGACCTGCACCAAGTCATGGTCAGGGATGCGAGGATAGGCCGTTAGGTATTAGCCGAGAATAAGACCGACGGTCGGAAATTTTTGCCGACGAGATAGAAATCAGGATAGACATCTCTTTTGACCTATTATATACTCGCCAAATTCCGACGGTGAAACAGGAGATGGCAGAAGACAAGAGTGCGGAACTGTAAGGTGAAGGAGGTAGCGTGACCGAAGTAAAAGCAGAAGACATAACTAACCTGAATATTAATACGAATTCAGAAGACCCTTTGTTTGTGTTGAGATATCAAGGGTGGAGGATTGCCTGGAGGTTATTTTGGCCTTATTCAATTGGCTTGCCGCTGTTTTTTACGGGTGCATTTTATTGGTCTGATAATTTCACAGGGTTTAAATTCTGGTTTGTAAAGATAGTTAGTATCACTGTTGTTTTTGGTTCACCTTTAATAATTATTGAGATGCTGATGACCCAACGGATTGAACTTTATAAAGACAGAATAGTCAAGGTGTGGAGGTTTGGGTTGAGGAGAGAAGTGAAGCTCAACGAAGCAATTATATGTGGGTCATCTAGTTGGCTTATGAGCCAGATATGGATAGCAAGAGGAGATATACCCAAGTTTCTTTCGGGCTTAAAAGGAGGGTTCTTCTATGATGAACACTTAGCAAACCCTAAAATGGTGAAAAGGTTTCATGCAACATTGTCACAGATGGCTGGTAGAAATATAGGGGAATCCTTTAATAAATTTTTCCATACTGACAAGATAATCCTTAAAAAGGAGTAAATGTAAATAAATAAATGGGGACGTTCGTGCAGAACGTGCTTGACAAGCTGAGTGGGTTTGTGAGATATAGGAACACATGCCAAGATTAGCGAGACTGGATGCGCCCGGAGTTCTGCACCATGTTATCGGGCGGGGTAT
>JBFLYA010000191.1 GCA_040757115.1 bacterium
TTTAGATGTATGAAATCTGAGTTAGGATTAAGACCTATTCACCATCAGAAAGAGGAGAGAGTAGATGGGCATCTTTTTATTACGGTGATTGCTTATCATATTGGACAGACCATTCGTTTCAAGGGACGACGAAAAGGGATACAAGATAGTTGGTCAAGGATTCGCCAGATATTGTCGAGGCAAGTCCGGATAACCACAACCCTGAAAAGGAAAGATGGTCAATTGATTCAGATAAGAAAATCCTCAAAGGCTGAATTATCTCATCAAGAGATTTATAATGCCCTGGAGTTACCTTATCAACCAGGGAAAACAGTCAAATCATTTTGTGGGGATTCATACTGTAGTGCCAAAACTCAACCTCTCTGCTCTGTAAGTTGTTGATAATACAAGACTTATTTTTTTAAGCGGCGAAGTTGGGCTAACACCTAACACCAATATCTACTATAGGTGATAATTCTTGAAAATAGTGCAGAATTTACTCAACACGACACTAGATTAAGACACCACCTAATTTTCGGGACGGTTCATTTTATCGTTTTCCCTATGATTTGTTTCAGATATACATTTGTAAACATTCACAGAAAGTTGAAATTGGAAATTAGAAATTGGGCTTTTATTTCTCCCTCTAATTTCTAATTTCAACTCCATTTTCTAACCGCAATCTTTCAAACAAAAGTGAACCGTCCCTAATTTTCTCTCTTATCCAAAACTGTAAGCGTTCAGGTAGTGTAACAAAAGGAGATGTGGAGATTAAGGAGATAGGGAGATATTATTAAAAAATTGAAATTAGTAGAAACTAATAGAAATTTATGGAAATTTGTTGTTTCCCACAATCAATTTCTACCTATTTCTATAAATTTCAATCTATTTCTATTATCTTATCTCCATATCACCCTTATCTCCTTATCCCCTTTCTTACACTTTTGATATATAGCCTGAACGGTTACCCAAAACTTAATACTGCACAAATAACCGTTTCGATTTGTTGCGAGGTTAATTCAGGATAAATAGGAAGTGATAAAACCTCTTTAGCCGCCTGTTCGCTTTCTTTAAAATCTCCCATTTTATGCTCTAAGTAAGAAAATGCTGGTTGAAGATGTAAGGGTATTGGATAGTGAATAGCAGTATCAACACCTGTCTCTTTTAGATGTTTTATTAACCCATCTCTATTCTTTACCCTTATGGTGTATTGATTATATACAGGCTCGTTAAATGCTTCAACAAACGGGGTAATGATTTCTTTATTCCTGAATGCCTCATTATAGGTTTTGGCAATCTCCTGTCGTCTACGAGTCCACTCATTCAGTTTTTTTAATTTTACCCGTAATATGCCTGCCTGTAATTCGTCCAATCGGCTGTTCGTGCCAATAATTTCGTGGTAGTATTTAACTTGTGAGCCATGAGTGCGTAGCATTTTAAGTTTTTTGGCAATATCTTCATCGTTAGTCGTAATTATTCCTCCATCACCATAGGCACCTAAGTTTTTAGCCGGGAAAAAGGAAAATCCACCTGTTGTGCCCATTTGACCAACCATTTGACCCTTGTATTTAGCCCCAATTGCCTGGGCGGCATCCTCTATCACGGCTAAATTATACTCTCTGGCAACAGGTAATATTTCATCCATATCCGCTGGTTGACCATAAAGATGAACCGGGATAATGGCTTTAGTTTTAGGAGTAATAGCGGTTTTAATCTTAGATGGGTCAATATTATAAGTTTTGGGGTCAATGTCAACAAATACAGGTTTTGCCCCTAAAAGCACTATCACCTCAGCCGTAGCAATAAAGGTGAACGGTGAAGTAATCACCTCATCTCCTGCTTTTATCTCACACGCCATAAGACTCAACAGGAGGGCATCAGTGCCAGAGGCGACGCCTACGGCATATTTAGTTTGACAAAATGAAGCAATCTCCTCTTCTAACTTCTTGACATTTTCACCTAATATGAAACTACCATTTCTAATAACTTCATTTATTACCCCATCAATTTCTCCTGAAATACTTGCATATTGCGCCTTTAAATCTAACAATGAAACTTTATTCATTTTTTTATTCTCCTTTAAAATGGTATCAGATTTTCGTAATCGTTCACAGCACAGACACAGAGACGCAGAGAAAAAATTAAAATCTATTCACCAAAGACAGAAATTTCCTCTTTTTGTACCTGTTTAGCGTGGTCAGAGAGCACAAATGAATAGTACTGACTTAGTGCGAAACCACTTCAAACACAACAAGTTGTGTAATACAAAATCAAAAATTAAATATTATACTCACCAACGGCACAAATTAAGATTTTTTAATAGGGACTCGATAGTTAGGTGATATAGGGTTTTGAGATATATTACCATAGTGTTAAACAAATGTCAACAATTATTGTTTTGAAATAGTTCTGAAGAGTAAATTTTGCTGGTGTCTGAAAATAACGCTAATAGTGAAATCTATGTAGATTTGGTGTCCAAAAGGGGATAAGAAAATAAAGGGAGATATGGAGATTATTCATTGTAATTTCCAAAATTTTAGAATGAATTTATCTTCTAATCTCCATAATCCCCATATCTCCTTTTCGGACACTATTTCAAACCTTTATGATAGATTAAGACACCACCAATTAATTATAAGGTAAGGGAAGAATAATAATCTTAAACCTACCTGCACAGGTCTCATTTTTTTATTAAAGTCAACTTTTTTTATTTATTTACTAAAAAATACTTGACAAAATATTATCTAATAAGATATACTGATATTAAAATTGTATTCAATTATTAAAAATGGGGGGAAAGAAAAATGAAACAATCAGGATTTTTATTATTAGTGGTTGTTTTTGGGATAAGTAATTTGGGGGTAGTAGCGAGTCAAGAAGTTACCCAAAAACAAAAACCTACTTCAAAGATAGGACAATTCTCTTTGAGAAATGATGCAGAAAACTTAACTAAACCAATTGGTTCTCCTGTGGCGTTAGAACCAAAGGAAAGGGTAGAAGAAGTAAAGAAGGTTGAGGAAAAAGCGATTTCTGGAGAGGAATTGCGTCCCAAAATACCTCAGCCAACCGTTAAACCTAAAGAAGTAAAAAGAGAAGAAGTAGTTAAAGAAGAAGAGCGAATGGGATTAAAATTCGCTGAAGGCAAAGAGGAATTGCCGAAGATTATAGCTAAAACAAAGGTTCCACCGCCACCTCCAACAGAACCAACCCTGCCAGAAGAATCTAAATACTTTTTACAATTAACCCCGCAAGAACCTTTACCTAAAGTCAAACCTGAAATCAAAAAGCCCAAAGTTATTGCTAAACCTCCAGTCGAGGAAGAAAAAGTAGTTGTTGCAAAGACAGAAGAAATAATTCCTCCGGCGCAGATTGAAGAAAAATTACCAGTCCCAAAACCTAAATTTGCCTTCGAGAGAATAAATCCTGTTATAAAATGGTTAATTGTTCTTTTTGGTCTTCTTACTTTAATTTTATTCTTATGGGTAAGATATTTATGGAGACAAAGAGAATTAGTTGCTTTATCAGAAATTGAAGGGATTCCTGCAGAAAAACCGGGTGTCTACAAATCATTAGTTGAGGATGTAAAAGAATTACAAGCAGGTTACCGTGGACTTGAAAAGATGGTTGAAAATGTAGATAAAAAACTGGGGGTATTAAAAGGTGTGCCGATAGAAGAATTTACCCGCCAGACATCTAAAGAGACTCTAAAACCAATTGAAACTGGAATAAAAGAATTACAAACTACCTGTCAGGGATTGGAAAAGATGTTTGGAGATTTTGATAAAAGACTTGCTCCGTTAGATGCGTTAAAAGGATTAAGTATTAAAGAATTAGCTCAACAAACAAGTATGGAGGTTTATAGACCCATAGAAAATGAATTTAAAAAAATGCAAGTCTCTTATGAACGAATAATGACAGAAGTAGAAGAGAATATAGATAAAAAATTTGATGCCATTAATAAAAAAAGCAAAAATTTAGAAAAAAGCGTTGCGGAAATAGATAGTAGGTTAATCACTGTTGATTCAATAGTTTCGTCTTTGCCCAGAACAGAACTCTCGGTGGCTAAACCTATGATAAAAACTGAAGAAGTAAAATCAACAACGACTAAAGATAAAAGAACACGGGAAATTCTACATAACCAGATATACAAATTATCTGATGAAGGATTATCAATTGATGAAATAGCTCAACGAACTAAATTGGGTAAAGGAGAAGTAAGGTTGATTTTAGGACTGAGGAAGAAGTAATTGGTAACCGTTACTACTAATGACCAATTAGTTGAATTTCACTTCAGAGGGTTAAAGAGTATTTAATCTTCTAATTTACAGGGGACAATGACAGGTTGTCTATTGTCTTTTTTTTTAACTGATAAAAAGGAGCTAAAAAAGTGAGAAGAAATTTAAAATGGAAGGCATTACTTATTATTGGTGTAATGGGTGTGTGTATATTTCTGATGTTACCTCCTCAGCAGAAAATAAAATTAGGTTTAGACCTGCAAGGAGGAATGCATTTAGTTTTAGAGGTGGATACGGCGAAATTACCTCCTGGTTCTGACCCCTCAGATGCAGTCGACCGAGCATTAGAGATTATCCGAAATCGAGTAGATAAATTTGGGGTATCAGAGCCGATTATTCAAAAAGAAGGAAAGGATAGAATTGTTGTTCAACTACCTGGTTTAAAAGACCCAAGACGGGCGAAAAACTTAATTGGTTCAACCGCACTTTTAGAATTTAGATTAGTTGATAACGAACGATTGGATGATGCTGAGGCAGGGAAGATACCAAGAGGTTATGAGATATTAGAGGATGACGAGGGGAAGAAATTCCTGGTGAAAAAAGACCCGGAATTAACGGGTGATACTCTAGTCAATGCCTGGGTTGATAGTAATCAGGGTGGAATAGTAAGTCAACCAGTTGTTTCACTTGAGTTTAATAAAGTTGGGGCAAGAAAATTTGCCCGGGTAACTGGTGCCCATATTAATGAACAGTTAGCCATTGTTTTGGATGGGAAAGTCAGGTCTGCTCCAGTAATTAGAAGTAGAATTGACGGAGGAAGAGCTCAAATTGAAGGTAATTTTACATTAGAAGATGCGCGAGACCTGAAGATTATTCTACGCGCAGGAGCTCTGCCGGCACCGGTTAAAGTGATAGAAGAACGCACTGTTGGTCCCTCACTGGGGCAAGATTCTATCCATAAAGGAATTATTGCCTCAATGGCTGGATTTATGTTAGTTGTTCTATTTATGGGTATTTACTATAAAGTGTCGGGTGTAATTGCCAATGTTGCTCTGGTTGGCTGTTTAGTAATGTTGTTAGGTGGATTAGCCGGGTTTAAAGGAACATTAACCTTACCAGGTATCGCGGGTATTATCTTAACTATGGGTATGGCACTTGATTCTAATGTCCTTATCTTTGAGCGGATAAGAGAGGAACTCCGTGCTGGCAGACCGGTTAAAACCGCTATCGATTCGGGATATAAAAAGGCATTCTGGACTGTCTTTGATTCGCATGTAACAACATTAATTACCGCTCTTATCCTTTTTGTCTTTGGCACTGGACCAATCAAAGGCTTTGCCGTGACCTTATCTCTTGGTGTGACCATTAGTCTATTTACGGCAATCGTTATCACTCGACTTATTTTTGACTTAAGAAAAGAATATCAGACACTTAGTATTTAAAAATATAAAATTCCAAAATTCGGTTACATAAAATTAGTTTTAATTTGAAGAGTGAGAGAAAATGAATCAAGAAAAAGAAAATTTAATAGAAAGTTTATCTAAAATGTTAGGACTTATTGGGGGAGGATGGATTATCCTTGAACTCATAAAGACTTTCTCAAAAAAAGTCTATAGATGCCCTCGGTGTCATGGGAGAATTGAAGAAAGAGGAATAAGTCAATGTCCTTCCTGTGGAGTAAAATTGAGATGGAAAATTTAGATGACAAAGAGGAAATAGAAATAATTGGAAGAAAAGACGAAGAATATGAAATTCCTAAAGGAAGATATAGATTATTTGAGTGGAGTGTAAAATTAGTTTGTTTAGGAGTAGGAATTTTTATCACAACTTTATTATATAATAAATGTTTGTTTAATCAAAACTGTAATATAATAATTAGTGTGTATTTTGCTTTATTGGGATTGACATTTTTTAGCGCCGCAGGACTACCTGTTGATAAAGTAGTCAATATAAAATGGACATAAAGGAGATTCAATGATAGAATTACTTAAGAATCCTAAGATAAATTTTGTAGGGGTTCGATATTATGCTTACATAGGCTCAACTATATTAGTCGTTATAGGCATTGTTGCCATTATTTTTACAGGAATAGGGAAAGCGAATTTGGGTGTTGATTTTGCGGGAGGTTCTTTGGTCCAGATAAGTTTTCAAAAACCAGTTACCGCAGATAGATTACGACAGGCATTAGTTTCAAATAACTTACCTGAAAGTGAAATACAACAAATGGCAGAATCTAATCGGGTATTAATCAGGACGCGAAAGGCAGAGGTAAAAGGAGAGAAAATAGATGAGCGAATAAGAAAGATATTTAGTCAGGAATTTAAAGGGAATAGATTTGTGATGGAGCGAGTCGAAGAAGTAGGTCCAAAGATAGGTAAAGACCTTAAAACCAAAGCCTTTTGGGCGATATTCTGGGCAATAATCGCTATAACTTTGTATATAGCGTTTAGATTTGAATTTAGATTTGGATTAGCCGCCGCTGTTGCCACCCTACATGATGTTTTAGCGGTGTATGGTTTAGTTTGGATAACAAACCGCGAAATTACCCTTTTAACTATAACTGCCCTCCTGACCTTAGCCGGATACTCTCTAACTGATACAGTTGTGGTTTTTGACCGTATTCGTGAGAACTTAAAACTACGACGCAAAGAGGCTTATGAGGTAATCATTAACTCAAGTATAAACGAAGTTTTAAGTCGCACAATCGTCACAAGTCTAACTGTACTTTTAGTCCTTCTGGCTCTTGTCATTTATGGTAGCCAGGTAACTTTTGATTTCTGCTTAGCGTTATTATTAGGAGTTGTCATCGGAACATATTCTTCTATTTATGTGGCAAGTCCTATTTTGATTGAATGGCACCATCTTGCTATGAAAAAAATAAAAGCATAAGGATAGAACTTAGTGTTATGTTGAAAAATAACACACGAATTTTGCTAATTTTTTGTAAGCGTTCAGGTGGTGTAACAAAAGGAGATGTGGAGATTAAGGAGATAGGGAGATATTATTAAAAAAATTGAAATTAGTAGAAACTAATAGAAATTTATGGAAATTTGTTGTTTTCCACAATCAA
>JBFLYA010000192.1:0-3034 GCA_040757115.1 bacterium
AGCTAATTGCGAAAGTTAACAGTTATATTGGCTATCTACGCAGATGTAAGCAAGGAATGGAGGAAGAACAGTCTGGTGGTCAGACACCAAGACACCAGACACCAAGACACCAGACACCTATACCTCAGAGTATCTGAACGCTTACTAGCGGTAAAATTAGTAAATGACGTTGTAGGGTTATAAACATTTTAAATTAAGGGAGGGAAATAAAATGGTAAAAATTAAGCGCGCAGTAATCTGGATTTTAGTCGCAAGTATGGTCAGTGCCACACCTGGAGTCTCCTACTCCAAAATCACACAAAGGTATAAGGATAGCGATTTAATCATTATTAAAAAAGGGGATACGCTCTGGGACTTAGCCGGATATTATTATCGCCAGCCTTACCTCTGGCCAAAGTTCAAACAATACAACATATTCACTGACCCACATTGGATTTACCCGGGAGAAAAATTAGCCATCGGCAGGGAGAAGGCTTCTCAACTATGTGCTGTGCTTCAAGCGAAAATAAATGAGATGGAAAAGGAAAAGGAAAAAAATCAACAAAAAATTAGCGAATTAGAACTTGAGATTAAAAGACTAAAAGATGAAGGATTAGTCGTCCTGCTCCAGCAAAAGGAGAGTGAGTTAGTTAAAATTCAACAGCAAGTTTCATCTAAAGATGAAGAAAATGAGATGCTCAAAAGTGCTATCCTTGAGCTTCAAATGAAATTGGTTGAGTCTCAGGCAACTATCAATATGCAAGCACAACAAATTGACCATCTAATTAAGGTTAAAAATGTCGCGTTAAACGCTGGCTATTTCTTAGGATTTGCTGTTATCTCGACTTTATTGGCGGGAGAAGTAGTTAAGTAAGAAAGTAATGAATATAAAGGTCAAGGTTGATTTTTGTCCTCTGATATATTTCTCAGTGCCTCTGTGTCTGAGTGGTGAGGTGAACGGTTACCATCTAACTAACCCTGAACTTTGAACAGGTAACCCTGAATCTTTTTACGACGAAGTCGCTTATCTTATAACGGCAATCTTACCTGTTTTCTTCTCTTCCTCATTGTCTGTGATAATATAGATATAGACACCGCTTTCGAGAGGATGGCCATAGTCATCTCTAACATCCCAGCACCAATATCCCTCAATATGCTCTACAAACCGTCTTAGACTTCCGGCGATGTCATAAATTCTTATCTTACAATCCATTGGCAATCCTTCAAAGATTATCTCTTTATCCCCGCGTTGTGGTTTAAACGGAACAGGATAAACTATGAAATTGCTTAGATTTGGTTGAACCGCATAACCCATTAAAACATAAGTTCCCATCTTATAGATTTGTGCCTTTACCCGATTTCCAATTCGGTCAATTGTTGGTGTCGTATTTACCGGCTTCCACTGATTATTTTCAAGGATGTGTAGTCTGAGGCTCTTTTCTAAGATATTTGTGCCATCTACTATCTTATCCTGGTCATTATCATCAAAAGGAATAATCAGAAAAGTGGCATTCCCAAAGTCATAGTCGAGCAATTTTTTATCACCATCAATTATTTTAATCTCGCGGATTGAATTTCTTACACCATCCAATTTCGTATCCTGGTCATCGGCAAGATTGGCATTTTTAATCTCCAGATTTTCAGGATTCGCATTAATCATTACATAATAATTCGTTCCATTCAAAGATTTTGGGTTAATAGTCAATATTGTATTCCCCTCAGCCGTTACCGTTCCGTAGTTATCGTCAATCAATGCGGCAAAGGTATTACTTGTCCCTCTGATGTTAGCAAAATTAGCGATAAGTTGAATATCAAGAGCCACAGTATTAATCGTTATTGTCCCCTGCCATAGCCCATCTACAAATCTACCATTAGCCGTAAGATTAATATTTTCTGGGACAGGACATAGACTAATCTCATTATCAAAATCGACTAAATTATTATAAACATCTCTTGCCGTGATAGTCACAGGAAATGGTTTTCCGCCAACTTGATGTGGGATTACCTCAAAATTGAAATGGTCTAATTCACTCTCTGATAGAAAGATAGTCGAAGTGCCAATTATTGTTCCATTGGTAGCCTTTATGATTCCAGTTATTGGAGAAAGACCTGCCGTAAATGTTGTAGATGTTCCGATAACAGGATTTACCTGACCCAGAGATGTTGGGATAACCTCCCAATTACAGATTACATTTAAAATAGGATTATCGTAGTAGTCATACCCATTGACATAAAATTCGCAACTTGTGGTAATAGAGAGAGTTACAGTAGCAGGAGTAATAATTAAATGATGTAATTGACCTGGGATAATAGTAATTGTCGCCATCCCAGTAATAGTCCCGGAGGTTACGGATACTGTTCCGATTAATGCCTTTGTGCCAGCAGTAAAAAGTGTCATCGAGCCTATTTGTGGGGTTAAACTCCCTATGAATTGTTCCACCTGCCATTTGTAACTCGAAATCTCCGTGAGATAATTATCAAACATATCATATCCTTTAGCCAAAAAGGAACAACTATTTAAAATACTTACAGTTTGAGTTTGAGGAAAGATATTAATATGATGTAGTTCACCCGGGGTAATGGTGATAGAGGCAAAGGCACTCTTACCACTGGATGTCGCCATTATCATTCCCTCGCAAACAACTATTCCAGCGGTAAATAGGGTTGATGAGCCAATAGCAGGCAAGATACTCCCACCAATAACAGACCAATTATAACTTAGTTCTGGAATCAGGTTATGATACTTATCATACCCTTGTGCATAAAACATCAGACTTTCAGTTACTCTTATGGTAGCAAAACCTGGAGTTATCTGAATATAATCTACCGCACCAGGGATAATAGTAATTGTCGCCATCCCAGTAATAGTCCCGGAGGTTACGGATACTGTTCCGATTAATGCCTTTGTGCCAGCAGTAAAAAGTGTCCTCGAGCCTATTTGTGGGGTTAAACTCCCTATGAATTGTTCCACCTGCCATTTGTAACTCGAAATCTCCGTGAGATAATTATCAAACATATCATATCCTTTAGCCAAAAAGGAACAGCTATTTAAAAT
>JBFLYA010000192.1:3134-7155 GCA_040757115.1 bacterium
TCGAGCCTATTTGTGGGGTTAAACTCCCTATGAATTGTTCCACCTGCCATTTGTAACTCGAAATCTCCGTGAGATAATTATCAAACATATCATATCCTTTAGCCAAAAAGGAACAGCTATTTAAAATACTTACAGTTTGAGTTTGAGGAAAGATATTAATATGATGTAGTTCACCCGGGGTAATGGTAATAGAGGCAAAGGCACTCTTACCACTGGATGTCGCCATTATCATTCCCTCGCAAACAACTATTCCAGCGGTAAATAGGGTTGATGAGCCAATAGCAGGCAAGATACTCCCCCCAATAACAGACCAATTATAACTTAGTTCTGGAATCAGGTTATGATACTTATCATAGCCTTGTGCATAAAACATCAGACTTTCAGTTACTCTCAGGGTAGCAAAACCTGGAGTTATCTGAATATAATCTACCGCACCTGGGATAATAGTAATTGTCGCCATCCCAGTAATAGTCCCGGAGGTTACGGATACTGTTCCGATTAATGCCTTTGTGCCAGCAGTAAAAAGCGTCATCGAGCCTATTTGTGGGGTTAAACTCCCTATGAATTGTTCCACCTGCCATTTGTAACTCGAAATCTCCGTGAGATAATTATTAAACATATCATATCCTTTAGCCAAAAAGGAACAACTATTTAAAATACTTACAGTTTGAGTTTGAGGAAAGATATTAATGTGATGTAGTTCACCCGGGGTAATGGTAATAGAGGCAAAGGCACTCTTACCACTGGATGTCGCCATTATCATTCCCTCGCAAACAATTATTCCAGCGGTAAATAGGGTTGATGAGCCAATAGCAGGCAAGATACTCCCCCCAATAACAGACCAATTATAAGTTAGTTCTGGGATCAGGTTATGATACTTATCATAGCCTTGTGCATAAAACATCAGACTTTCAGTTACTCTTATGGTAGCAAAACCTGGAGTTATCTGAATATAATCTACCGGACCAGGAATTACCTTGATTATTGCTGTTGCGGTTAATGTTCCAATCCAGGCAGAGATAGTGCCCATCCCTGGAGTTATTCCTGCCGTAAATAAAGTTACAGAGCCTATTTGAGAGCTAATATGACCAATATTATCTATCGCCCAATTAAAAGTTAAGCCATGAATGGGGTTATGATGTTGGTCATAACCACAAGCGGTGAATTCTTTTATTTTAGTAACCTCTAAAGTAACAGTAGCAGGATTAATTTTAATGTAATCTAAGACAGGAGAGATTATAGTTGTTATAGTCGTAGAACTACCAACTATATTTGGATTAGTTTGTGATATTGCGGTTAAGGTAAGTGCATCCAGAGTACCTATTTTTGCCGTAGGAGGTATGGTAATCTGCACCTTTATGGTCGCAGAAGCACCGGCATTTAGAAATATCGAACTAATGAGGTTATTGGCTATATCAAAAATTTGTGTCGTCCAGGAGTTAGAAGATGAAGCCAAAAGGTTAAAAGTATCGGCAACGAGTTCATTATTAGATATATTAAAGTCATAACTTAAAGTAGAGTCTGGAATAGTTTCTTTTCCCGCAGGGGCTAAAACAACTACGCCACCGGGACTAATTATGCTTAATTGGTCGTTTGAATAAGGGGGAGGTTGCGTATTTACTTGAGTTTGTGTTGCACAAGAATTTGAAGAGCGAACTTCAAATAAATAAGTTCCATCTACAAGTGCGGCTGGAGTAAAATAGAATCCTTCCTCTGCCTCATCAAAATTTCCATCTGAGGATTGACAATCTATCCAGCTTCCACCATTTATCCTGTATTGAACATCAGTGATTAGATTTATTGTAATGTCACTTCCAGTCCCATAAGGATTATTATTCGGATAAGGATTGACTTTTACCGTCCCATTGTAAGTCGGTGTATTATCCGTAGTTGGGTCTGGGACATAAGATTGGAGTTGAGTTATTGGAAAGGTATCGACAATATCCAGAATATCATCATTATCCGTATCTCGCCAGCCTATTTGTTGGCGGGTATAGGTACATACTGCCCCAATTGAATATGGAAATATCTGTCCTCGCATGATACAATCGTCATCTATTATGCCATTAACTTCAAAGTTACCATTGATTATATTTAGATAGCCACTGTGGTCATCTGCTGAAGACCCGGAGCTACTATATTCATCTAAGGCGTAAAATATATGCCCTATCTCATGGGCAGTGACGGCATCCATATTTTCTATTCCATAATTATCATTTTTATAAGTCATTACCACTAAAGGACCTCCAAGATAGGCATAGGCAAAATACTTTTTATCGGCAAACATACCATCGTCATCATTACTGGAATCAACGACATAGATAGTGAATGCCCAGTTCGTCTGATATATCTCTCTTAGATGATTATTATAATCCCTAACCTTCGTTAAATACTTTGTATAAGAATTAGGATGAACGGTATCAATTGTCTGTGTAATCCATAGATCTTCATCTTTTTGAGTTAAGTTAATAGGTTCGTAGCTCGTAGGGACTTTTTTATGCAGTTCGTAAGTAAAACTCAAGTAGGCATCAGGTTCTTTATTTACCCACCAATCACAGGCAGACATTATCTCATTCACGACTTTAGTCTCTTCTGATATCTCCCAATTTTCCGTCCCGCCATTACTTTCTGGTAAGATTATGCCAACGGCAATCTTGCCAATCATATACGCAGAAGTGTCAGAAAATGAGGCACCATAAGGAGGGGCTTTAGTTATAGGGCTTTCTTCTGGTTCCCAGATAAGGCAATCATCTCTAATTGGTTCTGGTTCTGGTAGTTTAAGAGGCAAGATTATCGGCGGTGGTTCAAATCTTAAATTCCAGACCTTAACAGCAAAAATAGCGGTTTCCCCTAAATTTTCTACTGCTGAAAGTGGAATTATTCCATTATAGATATTCACATCTTTTATATTTGTTGGAATATCCCCAATCAAGATATGGGGTGGAAAGATATGAACTATCCTGCCGCCTTGTGATTCAATGAGTTTGATGACATTTCTCATTGAATTAAGGTCAGTAGATTGAGACACCGCTAAACTATATGTTCCTGCATCTGTTTCAGACAGAAATAAAAAGATTGATAAGATAAGAAAAGATAAATATTTCATAATTCCAGGTAAGGCGGAAAAAGTAACATTTGTCAAAGGAAGAATAACAAAAAATTGGATAAAAGTCAAGGGAATTTTTGAGATTTCTCGCAAAGGACGCTAAGAAAAGTCCCCTGGCGACCTTTGCGTCTTGCCGAGAGGTAACTATTCACCATTCACAATTCACCATTCACAATTTCTTCCCTAAATTTCCTTAATAATGGTGAATGGTGAATTGTCAATTGTGAATTGTGAATTATCACTCTTCACGGTGTCAAGCAAACCTGGCCCAAGAGTTCGATGCACCGCTATAGCGCATCCAATGACTCTATTCGATAATTCATCAAATTTCACTTCGTGCTCTCCGTACCCTTCGTGCTGAATAGTTACGCCGAGAGAAAATTTCTATTTAGTTTCATAGTAACTATTTAGCCACTGATTAACACGGATTAGCAGGGATAAATACAGAGGACAGAGGACAGAGGGCAGAGGGCAGAGGGCAGAAGGCAGAGGGCAGAGGACAGAGGGCAGAAGGCAGAGGACAGAGGCGGGTTGTCCCCCGCTGGCGGGGGTTAGGGGGTGGAAATTTCCTCCACTGGCAGAGAATCAAGAAGGATAGAAGATAAAAGTCAGAAGGCGAAAAACCCTTCAGCCTTCAGCCTAATTACCGACACGGATTACGAATTTTCAGTGTTTCATCTGTGTCCCTCTGTGGCTGAATAGTTACCATTTTTTTGTAAGCGTTCAGGTGGTGTAACAAAAGGAGATGTGGAGATTAAGGAGATAGGGAGATATTATTAAAAAATTGGAATTAGTAGAAACTAATAGGAAATTTATGGAAATTTGTTGTTTTCCACAATCAATTTCTACCTATTTCTATAAATTTCAATCTATTTCTATTATCTTATCTCCATATCACTCTTATCTCCTTATCCC
>JBFLYA010000193.1 GCA_040757115.1 bacterium
AGAAATTGATTGTGGGAAACAACAAATTTCCATAAATTTCTATTAGTTTCTACTAATTTCAATTTTTTTATAATAATATCTCCCTATCTCCTTAATCTCCACATCTCCTTTTGTTACACCACCTGAACGCTTACCATTTGGGAAACCATCCTCAAAACTTCACTCCCTGAATTTTTCCTAACCCTTACTACAGAAGTATAGGCAGGTCTCTCAAGCCTTCATTCTTCTGCAATTTCTGCCCACTTTAGTCTGAGGTCTGATGTCTATAGTCTACTGTCTGAATCACAGAGATACATTGCAAATGACGATTTTGGACACTCTTATCCTCTGGAAGGCACAGGCTTCCAGCCTGTGTGATACAGGTAAGATGCCTGTGCCAGCATAACTCAGGCAATATCAACAAGTTCGGGAGTATTTTCAGATGAAAGACTTTAAATGATATTTATTCAGTTTTATCACTATCCTTGTTTAGAATAGATGGTGGTCTGTAGAGATTAAGAAGGGTATTGAGGAAAGAGGTAATCCTCTCAATAGCATCGTCTATCTGATGGATGGTTTCTTGAACCACTTCATTCTCCTTAGGAAAGGTCATCTTGAGGTAGTAAATCCCTGCCTTTACTACAGTCAAGGGGTTTTTTATCTCATGGGCTGATTCAGAGGCAAGATGGGCGGCAAGAGCCATCTTCTCCTTTTCCATAAGCTCTTTCTCTTTCCTCATTATCTCCTTTTCCTGGTCTTTTATTTTATCTATAAAATATCCACTTATTACAGCTATCCCCAAAAAGAAGATACATCTACCAATTATAATCGAAAGAACATAGCCTCCATCCTTATAGAGAGTAATCCCTATTTTCCCTACCGGGATTGGAGGTAAAATCATAAAGTATTCAAGGGATATCAAAAGTGAGAAAAGAAGGCTGGATAAAGCAGCAATAATGATAGCCCCTCTTTGCGAGAGAAGAAAAGAGGCACCAATGATAACAATAGTGTAATTGAGTGGGCAAATAGCCGCGGCTAAGCCACCCTGAAGATGCACCGAATAGGTTATTGCCATAAGGTCTGCAGTTAGTGAGGAAAAGGAAAGAAGAAAAAGGCATCTTTTACTCTCTTTGCAGACTTGCTTGCTTAAAAAGAAAAGAAAGACAAGATTTAGCAATAAGATAATTGTGGTTATATAAAGGATGGGGTAATTTAAGGGGATGGTTTGGGTAGATGCCCTTAACAAAGCAAGAGCAAGAGCAAGACTATATAGAATAACCCGGATATAGATTCCATATCTGTTCCAACCAATTAATCTTTCCCTTTGTATCTCTTCAATATCTATACTCATATCTTTCCCCTGAAAATAGGAAGTAGAGAGTAGAAAGTAGAAAGTAAAGAAAACATCACTCCTCACGCCTATCTCCTTACCTCCCACCTTCTATCTCCTACCTACTATTTTCATCCTCATTTGTGAACCCACGGTTCATGAGCGTTTCCCCTGAAAATAAGAAAGTAGAAAGTAGAGAGTAGAAAGTAAAGAAAACATCACTCCTCACGCCTATCTCCTTACCTCCCACCTTCTATCTCCTACCACTATTTTCATCCTCATTTGTGAACCAAAGGTTCATGAGAGCCTCTCCTGAAAATGTTCGTAAGTCATTGATTTGCAAGAATTTATGAATTTTCGACTAAAAACTTTTTTTCACCACGAAGACACGAAGAATTAAACAACAAATCTTTTAATTTCCTTTAATTCTTTCTTCGTGAACTTCGTGGTCCCTTCGTGCTCTTCGTGGTTTATTTTCATCTCCCTTTGTGAGCCGCAGGTTCATGAGCGTTTCTCCTTTCGATATCTGACTTTTAACCATATAGGTCTCAGTGTAAAGTTAGATTTTATAGTAAGTATTAACCAAAAGTTCACATTAGTATTGTTGATAGTTGATGGTTGATAGTCTATGAAACTATTAACTATAAACTATCAACCATCAACCCTGTTGCTATATCTGTTCTATGAGGAATTTTCGTTAATAACTATTATATACCCATAATTTCAAGCGTGACAAAGCACTGGTCTACTTCCTCGCTTTCTCACCTGCTCACTTTCTCATTTGCATAATCTCCTACACACTAAAAAGTTACTTACCTTTATTACACAGACCCACAGCCAATTTGTTTGCATTGTTTATAACCAGGATTTTAGCCGCTGGGTCTTTTTCTAACCAGTTGTCTATAATTCTCTGTGGGTCATCAATGGGGAGTGTCCCAATTTCTTGCAGGTCTTGATGGTTATACTCAGAATAAACAAAGACTTTACTCACCCTTTGAAGGTAGTTCTTGAATCTAAATGCCTTGTAAAGACCAAAGTCGGCATCTTTTTCTTTAATCTTACTGGCAATGTTCTCATAGTTTTGTTTTAAAATAGGTAAAAGTTTTGGGTCATCATGTATTCCACCTTGAATGTTTGCGAGCCAGAGAACCTCTGTTTCCCTGTTCACAACCTGTTTGGTCAACTCTAATGACCTTTGAGCAACATAAAATGTTTTATCTTCATCCTTGCCCGGACTTACGATAAGATATTTGGTTGGATTTGTTGTAAAACTCATAGATTTATCAATAATTTTAATTCCTTCACAAGTAACTTCCTTTACTTCTCCTGCCTTTGCCCAGATTATCTCTTCATTTCCGACAAAGGCTAAGGCAAATACATATCTGTTCTTGATGATTAATTCCATTCCTTCTAACATATCTTCGGCGATAGGATTTTGTCTTTTTTGAGGCAATGGGTGCCAGGGATGTCTTCCATAGATAGAATCCTCTTCGACAATCAAGGCACAATGATTTTGACGGATAGTTTCAAAAGAGCAGATACCGGGTAAAAAGTTTTTAACTGGATTGCTATATCCTCCAAAATAATGGGGTTTCATACCAGAGACGACAATAAACATATCGCAGGACATCGCTTTTTTATTTACAAATACCTCTGTTTTTCGCCAGGTAGTGCCAATATATTCAAATTCATCATTATTTGTGGATTCATTTATGGCTATATCGAAATTTAAGGAATATGAATTAACGATACCTCTAATAAATTCACAAAGTTCAAGGTTATGTAAAGGTTTATGGGTGCCAGTGGCAATGAGAACCTGAATAAAATGGGCTTTTTTTAATCTTTCACATAAAGGTTTGAGAATCTGTTCTCTGGGTTGTTTTCGGGTGCTATCGTCCAGGATGATACAAACTCTTTTCTCAGATACAATATCTTCCAATTTTGGTGTTGCGGCTTTTAATGCCCGTTCAAAAGTTTCAAAAGAGGCTTTTTCGCCGCTTATTTTCAGGCTAAAAAAATTAGCTAAATTTGTATCCGAAATAAATAATCCCATTTCTTTTTCGCCATAATCTAAATTAACTTTCATCATTAAAAATTATAGCATATAAAATGGATATTTAGCAAGAATTTTTTGACCCATTACACCCGTGGACTTTTTCCACTTGACAAATTCTAATTTTTTGATATAATAGTGGTGGTGTGAAAAAAATTGCTATTTTAGGTTCGACGGGTTCTATTGGGATAAGTGCTTTATGGGTAATAGATAAATTCAAGCAATATTTTGAAGTCGTGGGGTTAGCCGCTAATAAAAATGTTGATTTATTAGAAAAGGAAGTCCGAGAATTTAATCCTAAAATAGTATGCCTATCAGATGAAGATGGGGCAAATAAGTTAGTTCAAAGATTAAAAAACCATCCCTGTAAAATAGTTAGTGGACAAATGGGATTGATTGAAATTGCTTGTCTAAAAGAGGCAGATTTGGTCATCTGTGCGATTGTAGGTTCAGCAGGTTTAATCCCTTTAATAGAGGCCATTAAAGCCAAAAAGCAAATTTGCCTGGCAAACAAAGAAAGCCTGGTTATGGCGGGTAAGATAGTAATGGAGATTGCTCATAAAAATGGAGTTAAAATCTTACCAGTGGATAGTGAACATAACGCTATATTTCAATGTTTAGAGGGGAAACTGACTAATACGATTAAAAGACTAATTTTGACAGGTTCTGGTGGTCCTTTTAGAGAAAGAGCGCATCTGGAAAATATTACTCCAGAGGAAACTCTTAAACATCCTACCTGGCAAATGGGGAAAAAAATCACTGTAGATTCGGCTACCCTGATGAATAAGGGACTTGAAGTTATAGAGGCACATTACTTATTTGGTGTTCCTATGTTGAATATCAAGGTAGTTATTCATCCGCAATCTATAATTCATTCTCTGGTAGAGTTTGTAGATGGTTCGATTTTAGGGCAAATGTCAATTACAGATATGAAAATTCCAATTGCTTATGCCCTTTCATATCCAGAAAGACTAAAAGAGGTATTACCTTCTTTAAATTTAACTCAAATTAAATCACTTACTTTTGAAGAGCCTGATTTTGATAGATTCCCTTGTTTATCTTATGGCTATGAGGCTGGGGAAAGAGGTGGAACTCTACCTGCAGTGCTTAATGGGGCAAATGAGGTTGCGGTCCATAGATTTTTAAATAAAGAAATAATGTTTATGGACATTCCTGATATTATCAAAAAGGTGATGACTAAACATCAAGTTATTGAGAATCCCACCATAGATGAAATTTTATCCGCAGATGCGTGGGCAAGAAAAGAAGCAAGTAGCGTGTAAAAAGAGAAGAGTTACAAATCACCAATGGAATTAAAAGCAAGTAATTGGTCAGTGGTAACGAATTACCATTCACCAGTTACCATTTACCAACGAAAGGAGAGATAAATAATGAGTATAATAATTATTACAGCAGTTGCCGCTCTATTCGTATTCGGGATGGCAATTTTCTTTCATGAATTAGGTCATTTTCTAGCCGCAAAAAGAGAAGGAATAAAAGTAGAACGTTTCTCTATTGGATTTCCACCAAAATTATTTGCATTTAAACGAGGAGAGACAGAATATCGTATCGGAGCTATTCCTGGAGGGGGGTATATTAAGATGGCGGGTGAAAATCCTGAAGAGGAATTAAAAGGCGAACCCTGGGAATTTCGCTCAGCGTCAATTAAAACACGAATGAAGATTGTCCTTGCCGGTCCTTTATTGAATTTTGTGCTCGGATTCGTGCTCTTTTCCCTCATTGCCATACTGGGCATCCCAACCTATTCAAATATTGTCGGTAAAGTAGTAAAGGACTCACCAGCACAGAAAGCCGGAATATTAGAAGGAGATAAAATCATCAAAGTAAATAATACTTTAACTAATAACTGGCATGAACTATCAAAAGTCATCCTTGAGTCGTCAGGTATGATAGAATTAACTATCTCCCGAAATGACAAAATAATAAAGGAAAAGGTAAAAATAACTAAAGATATAGAGCTGGGTATTTCTCCTTATGTTTCAACTCAAATCAAAAATGTGATTATAGGGTCGCCGGCATATAAATCTGGATTAAAGGAAGGGGATATCATTACATCTATTAATAACCAAAAGGTTTCACAATGGGAGGAAATGACACAGATTATTCGGAAAAGTCCTGGTAAAAAGTTAGCACTTAGTGTTCAGAGAGGGGAAAAACAAATGGAGATTAAAATAATCCCAGCCGCTAAACCAGATTATGACCCGGAGAAGAAAAAGGAAATAAAAGTTGGTTCAATTGGTATCACCTCCTGCCACCAGCAATATCGGGTTAATCCTTTAGTCGCTTTATGGCAAGGATTACTTCAAACATTAGCGACTATCCAGCTTATTTTTGTTATCATGGGGCAACTCATAATCGGTGGTCTTTCTCCTAAATTACTTGCTGGACCTATCGGTATTGTTCAAATGAGTGGTGAACAGGCACAATTAGGATTTACTGCCTTATTGAGTTTCCTTGGAATGTTAAGTGTTAATCTGGGTGTAATTAACCTTCTGCCTTTGCCAGTCTTAGACGGGGGGCATGTCATATTTTTAACCATAGAAAAGATACGCGGGAAAGCAATGTCAACTAAAACCCAGGAAGTGATTCAAACGATTGGGATTACGATTATTATCGCTTTAATAATATTTGTCAGTCAAAATGATATCAGAAGATGGATAGGATTACAATGAGACCAATAAAATCAGCACTAAAATTTATCTAACCGTTCACCGCAGAGACGCAGAGAAAAAATTAAAATCTATTGGTAACTATTCAGCCACAGATGGACACAGATAAAACACTGATTTTATTTTTTTATCCGTGTTAATCAGTGGCTGAATAGTTACTTTATTTCTATGTCTTCTCTGCGAACTCTTGCGTCTCTGCGGTAAAGGACTACCTGAACGGTTACGGGCAATAAAGGAGGGGCGAGATTGTGACCAAAGGAATACACCGCAGACAAAAACCTATCTGGAAAAGTGTTCGTAAACCAATAGCACCACCAACTAAACCTCATAGCACGAAAAAAGGCAAAAAAGGCTATGATAGAAAGAAATGGAAATATGAGGATACATCCGATATTTCTGAGGATATCCCCCCTCTTTTAGCCACGAAGATACTAAGACACAAAGTATAAGTTTTAGTAAGCGTTCAGCCATCAGGTATCAGCAATCAGTTAACATCCAGGAAATCAGGATAGTAACAAATCCTACAATTTTGCGTAAAGGGTGTCTATGTGTCTGGTAGTCTATGTAACCCAGACACTTAGACACTCAGATACCAGACTACCTGAACGGTTACAAGTTTTAAACCCTACTCATTCCTCGCTACTGTTATACGGGTTAAAGATGGTATTAAGAATAAACCTTCTAAAAAATCGGGGTTCGAGGTTCGGATTTAGGGATTAGGGGATTCTTTTATTCCCGAACCCCCAATCCCGAATCCCTTTTTTCGTATCTTAGTAACCTGATGGTTAAATATAGCACTTATTATTCAAATATGTCCTTTGGCTTGCCTTCCCCATTTTTTATGATAAAATGGGAAAAAATAGAATATGAAAATTCGTAACCGTTCAGGCTATATATCAAAAGTGTAAGAAAGGGGATAAGGAGATAAGAGTGATATGGAGATAAGATAATAGAAATAGATTGAAATTTATAGAAATAGGTAGAAATTGATTGTGGAAAA
>JBFLYA010000194.1 GCA_040757115.1 bacterium
CTTTGTAATCTTTGTCTTGCATATCCAGGTAAAAAAGGTCTTCTCCTCACCTTTCTTTCCTGAGGTTGTCTCTTGACATTCGAGGATATGAAGTTTATGCCCTTCGTATTCAATATCATTAACCCAGCGAAAGTCCTGGCTGGTATTAGCATTGACTTGATGTGTCCCTTTATTTTCCGGACTAATCAAGAGCAAATTCTGAAATTCCTTATAAACACTGGGGATACTACCTTCCTTAAATCGAATGATGTAAATCCAGCCATTTTTCTCTACTAAATCAAATACGGGTTTCCCTGCATATAAGCTGTCAAATAACAAACAAAATTTGGTGCGTGGGAAATATCCTTTCAGCCTTTTAGCTAAACGATAAAAAGCCTTTGTAACCGTTCAGGCTATATATCAAAAGTGTAAGAAAGGGGATAAGGAGATAAGAGTGATATGGAGATAAGATAATAGAAATAGATTGAAATTTATAGAAATAGGTAGAAATTGATTGTGGAAAACAACAAATTTCCATAAATTTCTATTAGTTACACCACCTGAACGCTTACAAAAAATTGGATTATTTCAAGGAGTTTTTGTGCGAAGATTTTTTACTCTTCAGGACTGGCGAAAGCTTGCTTAAAGCTTTGTCTTCTTTCGGTAGATAATGCGTGCTTTTTACTTACTCCCAAAGCGGCTGGCTTGTCCACCGCACTCCATAACAATTCACCGAGAATTGCTGGACTTTAATTTTTTCTCTTTACAAAATTTAAGATATGTGATATACTTACTTCCCAGTAAAAAAATGAGAAAAATGGGTAGTGGAATAAAAAAAGGAGAGACACGGTTTCTTTATCTTTTCTTATCATACACTTACGATAAAGGAGCAAATGGATTATGTTTAGTTTATTTTTATTAACAGGATTAACTATCTTTCTAAGCTGGTTAATAATTTATTATGCGGCATGTAAATTGACGATTAAAGTTTGCGATGAGATAATTGTGTGGGGGCTACCAATTATCGCTTTTATTATCCCCCTATATTTTGATATTCATTTGTATAGTACCTTTGACTTGAGTAAAGTCGGGGTGATGTATGTTATGACATTAATTATGTTAGTTGCCTGGTTAATAAAGATGATACTAACTGGCAATTACAAATCTGTTTCTACACCGATTAATTTAGCCGTTCTGGGTTTTTGGGCAAGCACAATTATCTCAACTGTATTTTCTATTGACCCAATGATGAGTTTGATTGGAACTTATAAGCGTTACGAGGGACTTTTAGCTATAACTTGTTATATTGTGCAATTTTTCTTGATTATCAATTTTCTCGATAATCAATCAAAACTTTATCGACTTATAAAGGCAATAGGTTATACGGGATTGATATCATCGTGTTACGGTATGATTCAACATTTTGGTAAGGACCCATTGAGTTGGGAATCGTGGAATCCCTGGCGAATTATCTCATGTTTTGGTAATCCTGTTTTTTATTCTGCTTATGCTGAGATGGCATTTTTAGCGGGATTAGGGATGTATTTTTATGTCCAGGGTGAAAAAGATAAGAAAGGAATTATTCTTCCCTCCAAACCAATAAGTAAAACCCAAAAAAAAAAGAAGAAAAAACTTGATGTAAAACCTGATGCTAATCTGACATCTTCTAACCAATTATCCCTCATCTGGCGATGGATATATGCGATTAAAACAGGTATCCTCGTTATTTATTTTGTAATTAACTTCAATTCTCTCTGTGCTCCAGTGACATTAGACGCTTCTACAAAACCCTCTTTTTGGGTGTCTTATTCACCTATAATGATATGGTTAATTTATTTAAGTATTAGTCTTATATTTACGATTATTTCTTTTTCCAAACAAACAAATCCTCTCTGGCTTTTAGTTTATGAAATATGCGTAGTTATTGGTTTCCTTTCATTTGGTTCATTCAAGTTTGCTATTTACCACTGGTGGGCGGCAATAGTTGTTTATTTAAGTATTTGTCTGGGATTTGTAGTTTTTAATACCTTACCTATTTCTGCCTTTGGAATGGTATTTATTTATGCAAGTATTTTATGTTTAACCTATTATGGTTTTTCTCATTGTAACACTCGAGGTTCATATATTGGGCTATTTTTAGGCTTATTTTTATTCGTAATAACGATGTTGTTTCATAAAGAGATTGTTAAGCACAAAAAAAGAGTAATGGCATTAGGAGGAGCAATTTTATTAATATTTATCAAATTTAATTTCTTAATCCCTGAAACTTCTGTTATTGAACGATTTACTTCATTATTTTCTATGAGCAAACCAAAGGCGACGATTGAAGAAAAAGTGGATGAGGTGGTGGAAGAAGAATCTATTCCAGAAAAAACTTTCTACCCCCAATCTAAGCCAAGAGAAGTTATGCTACCAATACCCGGTCTCACGGCTACTTTTTTAAACCATGCTCATCTAGAAATAAAGCCATTTATTGGTCCTAAACTAACAATTTCCTTACCCTGGCGGGCTTATATCTGGGGAAGTGTCATTGCCACGATGAAAGATAATATGAGATATTTCTTAATTGGGACAGGGCCGGATACAATGGGATTTACCTTCCCTAAATATGTGTATTCTATTTTATCACCAGAGATGAAAGGCCCTGTAGAGTTTGAAGATAGGGCTCATAATGATATTTGTGATACACTTGCGGCACGAGGAATAATAGGATTAGGAATATATGGATGGTTAATATTAGTTTTCTTTTTTACTGGTTTTAAATATTACCAGAGGATAGAAGGGAATGAAAAATTTATCGTTTTAGGACTTATGTGTTCGGTTTTAGGATTTCTTGGTCAGAATTTAGTCAGTTTTGGTGTAACACCATTATCCTCGTGTTTCTGGATATTATTAGGAACGACTATGGCTTATGGGAAAGTAGTAACTCAACCAACACAATCTAATAAAGATACCGGGTTAAAGGTTTCTAACCAGATAAAGAATCAATCAAGCAAGATAATTTTTTGTGGGGTAATTATAGGCGGGGCTATTCTTCTGACCTATTTTACCTGTCGGATTTACAAAGCGGATAATCTTTATAAAAATGGAACTGTTTGGCTACATCAGGGAAATATGGATACCGCTATAGCTCAATATGAGCAGGCAATTAAATTACATCCTTATGAAGTCAGGTACCGGGATGAGTGTAATCGACTTTATATAGACAAGGCAAGAAACACCAACGAACCTAAATGGACTCAATTGGCATTCAAAGGAGCTTCTGAACTCCTTGAACTTACTAACTATAGGCATAGTAATGCTTACTTTACATTAGCCATCGCTTATTATATACAGGGAAGTAGAATGGGAGATAATGCCCGGGTAGATAAAGCCCTTGTGTTTTATAAAAAGGCGGCTGAAATAAATCCATTTTTGGCGGATGCATATAATAATATGGGAGTTATATATACTCAGAGAAATATGCTTGATGATGCAATTAATGTTTTTAAAGAGGCATATCGTATGAATACTCAGCATGTGGCGGCATTAGAGAATCTGGTAAGGATATTTTATAATAGAAATGACCTTGAAAATGCCGCCTTAGTCCTCGAAGAGATATTACAAACACATCCTCAATATAAAACTCAGGAGATACTCACTTTCTTAGGAAGGATTTATTTTGACCAGGGAAGACTTGATAAAGTGATTAGTCAATGTAAAAAGATTATAAAATTAGACCCATCAAATGTTGCCGCTTATGATAATTTAGGCTCAATGTATTATCGTCAGGGTAAGTTGAAAGAAGCTAAAGAATCATTTGAAAAAATACGCCAACTTCAACCAGATAATCCTAAAGCTATGCAAATGCTGAAAGCTATTTCTGTTCAATTATAAAGAGGTAGTAATGCCATTTTCTAATATTCTCCAGATAATAATTAAAGTCAGTCTCCTGATATTAATCTTATCTACCCCTTCGGTAGCGTGGCATTTTATTACCAAAACTCCTATCCATCTTATCCATTTTTTAGCCTACATTTTTAACCTGTTCATTTTATTACTCAGTTTAATAATAAAAGATATTCTAATAAATGGTCTGCCAGGATTTTGTGATAAAGTAATCCGAGCCATGGTCATCATCTTAGTCATTATTATTCCTACTTTCTTTTGGCTTCCTCTATATGATACCTTCGATTTAGCCAAATTAACCTTGATGTATAGTTTGAATTTAGTTATTTTAGCGATGTGGTTGATAAAGGCTATTGCCTCTAAAGAAACAAAACTTATGAGGACACCACTTGATATTCCTATTTTAGCTTACTTAGCTATCAATATTTTGGTTACTCTTACCTCAGTTAGTCCAACTATCAGTTTATTTGGTTTTTATAAACGCTATGAAGGGCTTTTTCCCATCACCAGTTATATCTTTTTATATTATGTCGTGGTTAATTTTATGAATACACCTAAATTAGTCAATAGATTAATCAAGGCAATGATTTTGACTTCGACAATAATTGCCATTTATGGTATATTCCAACATTTCGACCATGACCCTTTTAAATGGAGTTTTTCGGCTAAAGAAAGAGTTTTTGGCACATTTGGCAACCCGGTATTTTTCTCTGCTTATCTGATTATGATTATTCCAATGGGATTAGCAATGTTACTTTTAAGAGAAAAACAACCTTATCAGTTATATCCTTTAGATATGAAAAAGGAAAAGGTAAAAAAACTCACCTCTAAATCTAAGAAGGTAAAGAAAAAAGGACATGAAAATTCTGCTTACCAGGAGTTAATTTTAAGCTGGCAGAGGATATTTAATACCTGCAAAAACATCTATATCGTTTTATTCCATTTCATAAGTCCGTGGTGGTATAGAATTAGTTTGATTTTACTTTTTCTCTGCTTTGTCTATACCAAAACTCGAGCCACGATGATAGGTTTTGAAGGGGGGATATTTATATTTTCTCTGCTTATCTGTGGGGTAATTTTTTCCCTTACTTTTTACGGCACAATTCTCTTTTGTGGTATCTGTGGATTTATCATTTTCCTTAAATTTCTACCTCCTACTCATACAATTATTTTACTCTGGGGGGCAATTTCACTCGGGTTATTTTCCTTTGGTCCTTTAATTGTTAGAACATTATTTGGTTCAAAAATGATAATTAAAAATACCAAAGATATTATTTCTATTGGTTTAGTATTAATGAGTGTTCTTCTATATTATAATCTACACCCTGAAACTGCTGTTGTTAATCGACTCATTGGGACAATAATAAAATCAGAAACAGTACAACCTCAAGTTGTGCCTGAAAAGAAGGAATTAACGGTTGAAGATAGAATTCAACAAGCATTACCTACTCCAGAAATTAAATTTACTGGAGGAGCACAAGAAGAAAGGGCAAGCCTCTGGAAAAGGACTATAGAAATAATCTTTAAAAATACTAAAAATTCCCTATTGGGGATAGGATTAGATACCTTACAATTAATGAATATCGGGACAGATAAAGCTCATAACGATGTTCTGGATGTAACCGTGACTCGCGGAATAATTGGTCTATTGATATATTTCTGGATATTGATAACTTATATCTGGATAAGTTTTAAAACAGCTTTTTACACCCAGGAGATAAGTAAGAAGGTATTAATTGCTTCCTTTCTTGCCTGTGAAATTGGGTATTTAATCCAAAATCAATTTAGTTTTGGGCTGGTAACTATCCTTTTATATTTCTGGATGGTGATGGGGATGACAATGGTTATTGTTAAACCTCAAACACTATCCGGGAGACAAACTATTGTTACCCCCAGAATTAAAAACCTATCTTTTCGCTGGATTCTTTGCCTGCTAATCATTGGTATCACCGTGATATTAATCTATCTTGCCTTTCGACCTTTCTTTGCTGATGCTCATTATCGAAAGGGATTTGATTTTGTAGAAAAGCATGAGTATGAAAAAGGCATCCCTGGATTAGAAAAGGCAGTTAAGACTTTTCCTTATGAAAATTGTTACTGGAAGGTATTAAATAGTATTTATGTTGAGCGAGCAAATAATGACCCTGTGAAAAGAAAGATATGGGTGAAAAAGGCGATTGAAGGTTCAAAGTTTTTACTTACACTCATCCCTGAAGATATGGGTTCTTATTTTAATATGGGTATGGCGTATTATTTAGATGGAGATACAACGAAGTCAATTGCTTCTTATAAAAAGGTTTTAGAAAGTGAACCAGAGGCGATAGATACCCTTAATAACTTAGCCACTATTTATGCTAATCAAGGAGATTACAAGAAAGCCGAAGAGATGTTTAAAAAGGTATATAAGATAAGTCCTGGACATGCATCGGCTAAAAATAATCTTATACAACTTTATAAAATACAGGGAAGATATAAGGAGACGATGGAGTTAGATGCAGAATATGCCAAACAAATGCATATTCAATTAACCAAAAATTATTACGAAAAAGGTGATATAGACCATGCGATTGAAGAGATTAAAAAGGTTCTTGAAATAGACCCCTCGGATATCCAATCCCGTCGCAATCTTGGCTCTTTTTACCTCTTGAAGAAAAGGTATCAAGAGGCAAAGATTGAATTTAATAATGTCCTTAAACTTGACCCAAATGATAATTATGCTAAACAAATGCTTAAAGGGCTGTAACCGTTCAGGGGGGTAATTTACCGCAGAGACGCAGAGGAACAGAGAAGATATGGAAATAAATCAGATAACAGAAAAGATTATTGGTGCAGCCATTGAAATACTTATGACCTGCTTGCCGAATGTTCAGCCGGCAAGCCAGATTTGTTGGTGGTGTCTTAATCTAGCATAAAGGTTAAAATAGTGTATAGGGTTCTGCAAAATAGGATTTGAGGGAGACAACAAATAAATATCAAATATCAAATATTAAATATCAAATATAAATATCAAAATGCAAAATTACAAATCAAATTTCAAAAAGGAAATAGCAGGGTTTCTCAAAGAGTTGGAGGAATTTGGTAATATCTTTGCTTCAAGTATT
>JBFLYA010000195.1 GCA_040757115.1 bacterium
AATTGGGAAACACAGATTGGATATTCTTGTAGAAAGCAAGGTAATAGTAGAACTAAAAACGGTGGAGGAATTAAGCAAAGCTCATTATGCTCAGGTTCGCTCATATTTAAAAGCTACAGGTGTAAAGATGGCTATTCTTGTAAACTTTGCTAAAGAAAAGGCAGATTTTAGAAGAGTGGAATTAGAATAATATCCCCTTATCTCCTTAATCTCCCTATCTCCTTTTCTTACACCAGGCAGTGGAGTATAATTTTGTTTTCCCATGTCGACCTATTTCACAGGTCGAAACTAAGGTAAAAATAAATAATAATATCTTTTGGGTGTGGCTATTTTTAAACGACAGGGAAATTGCTGTGATTACTAACCCCCTACAAAATAAAGTATTAAAGAAAAAGTCTCTTTTTGACGAGATATAGAGTAGGAACACTAATATCTCTATGAAAAGGGAGGGGGTTAAAATGAATCCAGCAGTTGCTATTTTGCAGAAAGAATCGGCTGAATCCGTTGGGAAAATATTTGTCTTTCAGGCAAGGAAAGAATTCAGAAACCTGGAGAAATGGATGTTTGAAGAAGAAACATTAAACATGCCTTTACATGAAGTAGAACAGGGTCAAATCCAAAAGATGTATGAGGTAATGCGTCTTCTGCTACAGGCACATATTGACGCCAGAGGCGATGGAGATGTAGGGAGAGCGGTAGAGGTAGTAACAAGAGAAGGTGAAAGGATAGAATCTTATACCCATAAACGACTTCATACCCATCATCATCAGACAGTGTTTGGAGAAGTGTGTATTAAGCGAATGGGTTATGGTGGTCGAGGCAAGGAAAGTATCCACCCAAAGGATGAATTTCTCCAACTACCTCAAAAATCTTTTTCTTATGAACTCCAAAGGCAATTAGTTAAGGCAAGTGTCCAGGGTCCTTTTGATGAGGCAAAAGAAAGGATAGAGGAGAGTACAAGTGCAAGAATTTCAAAAAGGAGCGTAGGAGATATACTAAAAGAGGCATCTGCTGATTTTGATAATTTCTATAAACAGCGGATTCCACCTTCTGATGCAAAGACAGGGTCAATATTAGTAGGGGCTATAGATTGCAAAGGTATCCCAATGGTCAAAGAGGGGAAAGCTGAAGTAAAGGTAAGACAAAAGAAGGGAGAGAAAGCTAACAAAAAGAAGATGGCAACAGTAGCTGCTGTTTTCACTCAAAGACCTTACTATAGAACACCTGAGGAGGTAGTAAAAAGCCTTTTTGAGCCTAAACTTAGGATAGTAGGGAAAGAAGAAGAGAGACACAAACCGGAATATAAACGTGTTTTGGGCAAGTCTTAATAAAGGTAAAGAGGAGGTAATATCGGAGGTTGCAGAAGAGATAGAGAGGCGTGATCCGTCCAAAGAAAAGATCAGAGCAGTAGTAACAGATGGGGAGAAGGCATTGCAGAAAGGAGTCCAAGCTCAAATTCCTCATGTCTGCTTGATTTTAGACTTATTTCATGTTTTAGAAAGGCTATGGCAGGTTTGCTATGTATTTCATGAGGAAGGGAACAAAGAAGGGGCGGAATGGGTAAAGAAACAGATTTTTCGTATCTTAGAGGGGAAGGTTAGTCAAGTGATAAAAGGTATCCGTCAGAGTGCTACTAAGAGAAGGATTCATGGGAACAACCGGAAGACAGTTGATGATGCTACCAGATATTTCTATCGTAACCGTTCCTATATGAGATATAATGAGTATCTCACGCAAGGATTACCAATTGCAAGTGGTTCTGTGGAGGGAGCATGTAGAAATCTTGTCAAGGATAGAATGGAACGATGTGGTATGAGATGGACAAGAGATATGGCTGAGGCTATGCTAAAAATGAGGGCGATATACCTAAGTGGAGACTTTGGAGATTATTGGTCTTTTCATATCCAAAGGGAGCAAGAAAGGTTACATCCAAAAGGGAAGTGGAAACCTGTTCTTGGCGTCGTCCAAAAGTAGCCACACCCATATCTTTTTCATCATTGTCTTAAATTTTGCTTTCGTGGTTTAATCCTAATTATTTCTTCAGATTATTTCCTTGATGGTTGAAATATCCAATATAACCTATAAATACCAATACTTGCAAATATGAGTAAATATGGGTCAAGTGGCGTTCGGAATCTTGTACTACCATAGAATAATATGGTATTTAAGGTGAATTGTAATATTAATAAATAAATAATAGCGAATTTTTTAAATTCTTTAAAAGAGAAAAATAATCCTATCACCATAAAAGGAAGTAAAATGGCATAACTTAATAAATTTATTAACTTATATTTTTGGGCAATGGGAGCAGCTGATTGGGTTTCCCATTCCCAGAATCTAATGAGTTTCTTTCCGCATAACTTAATAAATTCTTGGGGATGATTTTTTATCCAATTTATTGCTAACCGATAATGTTTTTTCTCATTTTCTACTTCGGATAAATCTTTCCACCACCATAGGGGAGCGCCAAAATCAGTTGAGATATATGGAGATGGGGGACGAGTAGCCATGTTAGGAGGTTTCTCACCCATTTGTCTCCATTCTGCCTCGTTTGGCATATACCATATCCCATTTTTTTCAAATGGATTATTACATACAAAAAAACTAGGCCCTCCCAAAGTAGCAATAGGAACAAATCGATGATGGACTATGTAATTTCTTATTGTCCACGGAGATAGTGTTAATAAAATGAAGAGAGTTATAATTGAAAAATTCATTATCGCTACTTTCTTTTGCTTAAATATTAAAATACACCAAATGAAAATAAATGGTAAAAAAGGAAGTAATATTGGCCTTGTAAGTATTGATAGACCAATTAAAATACCACATATAATTTGATTTTTCAGAGATGGTTTTTTATAGACTTTGATCGCATAAAACATACTTATAGTCAGTAAAAAGATAAAAATACCTTCTGTATATATTTGCCCACAAAAGTATATAGCACTTGGATAGAAGACTAAAAGCAATGATGACAACATCCCTATATTTTTATTAAATAATTCTTTCCCCATAAAATAAGTTATAAGACAGGTTAATGCCCCAATTAATGACTGGATGATTCTTACTACGGCATAACTATGCCCAAAACAAAAATAAATCCCGGCTAAAAAGAATTGGTATAAAGGTGGTCTATAAGAGGTCGGTACCCCTGGATAAAGAGAATAGCCATAGCCATTAATTATATTCATACCAATCATATCATAGTCTACACCATCCCCTGTTGGAGGTGCCTGGAGGGTAGATATAAAAATTACATATAATAATCTGATTATAAAAGCCACAGTTAAAAGAATAATAAGAAAGATTTGTTCATTTTTAAATATATTTTTTATTGTTTTCATTTATTTCATCCTCCGTTATAAATTGTCGATCCATATGATTCTCCTAAAAATGCCTCACGCAAAGGACGCAAAGAATATTTAACCACGAATGAACACGAATGAAACGAATACCACGAATGAAAAAAATAGACAATGAAGACACTGAAACAAATTATTCCATAAAGCGATATTTGAATAAAGTCCATAAGGCTACAATGCCATCTCGCCAGGTAATCTTTTTTCCCTCTTCATAGGTTCTTCCTGTATAAGTTATTGGTACTTGTTGAATTTTAAATTTGCGTTTTAGAAGTTTAGCCGTAATCTCTGGTTCAAAATTAAACCTATTTGACTTGATATTGATACTTTTTATAACTTCAGTTTTAAATACCTTATAACCCGTCTCCATATCACTAATGAGCGTATTATACAGGATATTAGTAACTAAGGTTAAAAGTTTATTACCCATATAGTGCCAAAAAAACATAGCACTTTGAACACCCAAAAATCGAGAACCATAAACTACATCACATCTGTCTTCGACTATTGGTTGAATTAATTTAGGATAATCCCTTGGGTCATATTCTCTATCTGCATCTTGAATAATAACTATATCTCCCCTGACTGCGGTTATACCTGTTCTTATCGCTGCTCCTTTACCCAAATTTTTAGAATGATAAAGCTTAATGATATTATCTCCATTGATTTCTTCTTCAATAATCTTGGGAGTATTATCAGTAGAACCGTCATCAACGATAATGATTTCTTTATTAATATCAACAGCCAAAATTTCTTTAACAATCTGTTTTATTGAATTTTCTTCATTGTAAGCAGGTATAATAATTGAAATCTTCATTTTATTCTCCTGAAAATAAGGAAGTAGAAAGTAGAGAGTAGAAAGTAAAGAAAACATCACTCCTTACGCCTATCTGCTTACCTCCCACCTTACTATCTCCTACCACTATTTTCATCCTCCTTTGTGTCCATCCCTGTGGACATGAGCGTTTCTCCTGAAAAATAGTTAATTAGTTAACGGGATGCTTTGGTTTCATAAACGATACTACCGCACCAAATCCTTCTAAGAGAATTTTTAAATCGTCAAATGACCGTATGCAAACTAATTTTTTTAAGATATATTTTGGTCTAAAATAAAAACTTCTATACATAAGTTTATATAGGTATTTTATTTCATCAACAGAGAGATTTTCCAACTTCATAATTGGGTGACCGAAATTATAATCATCCCAATCATAAGTTAAGATTAAATTCTTGTTTTTAGCCCATTCAAACATAGATGTTCCTGGAAAAGGGGTGGTTATATTTACAATTAGATAGTCTGGCTCTATTTTGTTTATAAAAGTAATGTTTTTCCTTATAATTTCTTCGTTATCACCTGGATTTCCAACCATAAATGCCAGTCGACACTCTATCTTTGCCTTTTTGGTCCACTTAACAGCATTAATTACCTGGTTGGGATTTATCTTTTTATTTACATTTTTCAATACATTCTCATCAATACTTTCAACGCCATACATTATCTGGTGACAACCTGCTTTCTTCATCTTTTTCAACATCTCAAAATCAATGCAATCGACCCTAGCAAAGCATGTCCATGAAATAACTTTCTTGTTTTTTATCAACAAATCGCACAAGTTAATAATGTTCTTTTTAAAGACTGTAAAAGTATCATCGTAAAAAAGAATTTGCTTGATACCATAATTATTAATAAGGTAGCGTATCTCGTTGAATATAGTCACAGCAGACTTAGAGATCAGTTTTGAGCCAAGGGTTTTATTACAAAAGGTGCATCTTCCAGGACAGCCTCTTGATGTCATCATACTCATAGCAGGCAACCTTTTATAGGAACCTTTTGCAGGTCTATATTTGAGGATAGGGAGCAGATCATAGGCAGGCATAGCCATTGAATCCAAATTAACTATCCTTTCCCTTTCAGGAGTTTTTATTACCTTGTTATCTCGTTTAAAAACAATACCCTTTATCTCCTCCAAATTCATATTTGAAAGTATCTCTTCAAGAGTTATCTCACCCTCGCCAATCACCACTATATCTACAAAATCTTTGCTTATAACCTCTTCTGTTACAAAACTAGCATGAACTCCTCCAAAAATAATCTTTGCCTCGGGATAATGCTTTTTGCATATTTCTGCAATCTTATAAGCCTTTTTTATGGTGCATGTCATTGCCGTTAATCCAATTATCCTGATAGATCTTATCTTATCCTTTATATTTTCTTGAAAGTATGAATTAAATGATTCTACTGAAGGTGAAACAACATTACAGTCTATTATCCTCACAGAATATCCTTTGCTTCTTATATGTCCGGCAATGGATGCTAATCCCAGTGGCGGAAAATTTGAGTTAATCTCTTTCCAAATATTGTCTCTATTCTCATAGAAAATAGAAGGTGAGATTAATAAACAATCCAATTTTTCCATTTTACACCTTATTCCCTAATCTTATACAAATAACAAACTCCATTGGTATATAAAAGATTAAAATACTTATTCAATATTTCCTCATTCCAGAGAATAGTAGGATATCTATGCAGAGTAAAGTACTCATTCCTATTGATAAATATATAATGGATGTTATTCCTTTTTAGACTATTCAATATTTCATCTATATCTGATGAGGTATGGATAATTGTTCCTTCTACACTTACAGAGGAGTGGACAAATTGGACTTTAAAATAATAGCTTCTGGTTTCATTGATCGAAAGCATCTTATCTGAAATAGAGAGATGGGTATTGATATAATCAGCCATACTATAGAAATCTAAGTTTTTCCTCAGATAAGCATCCTGTGATTCAAGACCAAAGATAACAGGCAAAGCACGATGTGCCAATCCTTTAGTAATTAAAAAGGCATTGGCATAAGCCCACCATCCACAAATTAATCCTATCAAAATAATAACGCATATTTGTAACCGTTCAGGTTATACATTAGAAGTGTAAGAAGGGAGATAACGGGATCGGGGAGAGGTGGAGATTATAAATTTCCTGGATAATTGGGCAAAATGGTTATGCAAAAAGACTAACTTTCATAACCCCTAAACCAAACCAGTCTCCTAACTCTAATCCTTTCACCAAAAACTCCTAAATATATCCCCTTCTCTCCTTTATCTCCATATCTCCTTTTCTTACACTACCTGAACGCTTACGAAAATACATTCGTAATTCGTTTATTTCTGCTTCCTGACGAACTACTAATTACGAATTACGAACTACGATTTCCCCCTGAAAATAGATGTAAGAATAGAACACGGATAACACGGATTTAACAGATTTTCGGTGATTTTTCTCTTTCATTTTTCTGTCTTCTGTCCTCTGCCTTCTATCTTCTGACCTCTGTATTTATCCGTGCTAATCCGTGTTAATCAGTGGCTGAATAGTTACCTACCTTGAAGAAATCATATCTTTTCATTGTTTCCCTTTGATATACTTTTCATACCATAACTCAAACACCAAGAGAGTCCAGAGTAATTTTCGGTTATCTTTTTTAGTAAGCGTTCAGGTGGTGTAACAAAAGGAGATGTGGAGATTAAGGAGATAGGGAGATATTATTAAAAAAATTGAAATTAATAGAAACTAATAGAAATTTATGGAAATTTGTTGTTTTCCACA
>JBFLYA010000196.1 GCA_040757115.1 bacterium
TGATAAGAACATACGAAATAACCAAAAACTTCCCCACTGAAGAAAAATATGGATTGGTGCAACAGATGTGCACAGCGGCTGTTTCTATTTCAGCAAATATTGCAGATCAATTAAGAGTAAAATAGTAAGAAGTATTTTCCCCCTTTCCTACTTCCTGCTTGCTTGGTATTTGGTATGCTGAATAGTTACGATTTGCTCAAGTGATGACAGAATTTACTGAGACGATAAGAAAATTAGGACCAAGCCCATATTCAACAAGGAATTAAAAGGAGATAAGAAATTATGGCAGTGAAGGTTGCAGAGGAGTGGTTAAACATTTGCGGAGGGTGTGAGGTAACTATTCTGGACATTGGAGAACCATTATTAGATTTGTTACCTCAACTTGAGTTTGTCCATATGCCGGTGATTATGGACCATAAATACTACGGACAGACCGGCGAAAAGGAGGAAATGGAGATACCAGAGGCTACCGTTGGTATTATCTCCGGTGGGATACGCAATGAGAAGGAAAAGCATGTAGCAGAGGAGATGTGCAAGAAATGTTCGGTAGTAATAGCTCTTGGCTCTTGTGCTTGCTATGGTGGTATCCCTGCCTTAGCTAATCAGTATAATTTAGAGAAGGTTTACGATAAAGTCTATCGTGATTCAAAAACTACCGATTCTGGAGAAACGCCTTCACTTGAGCTTCCTCCCTTAACTGATCGGGTTTATGCCCTGGATGAGATGATTAAGGTTGATGTCTATATCCCTGGATGTCCGACAGCCCCGGAGATAGTAGTTGAGGCATTAACTTCTCTGCTTTCGGGCAAGCCATTTACCTTACCCGAGCGGAGTGTGTGCGATGACTGCCCAACTAAACGGGAAAAGAAGGCAGTAACCTCTATAAAGAGGCCGCTTGAGCCGATTATTCCGCCGGGGCAAAAATTAGAAGAATCCCGCTGTTTTATGGAGCTTGGATTTTTATGTCTTGGACCGGTGACTAAATCTGGTTGTGGTGGCTCTGCAAAAATACCTCGATGTATTAAAGCAGGAATGCCCTGTCGAGCCTGCTTTGGTCCAATCAGAAAAGGTGCTAATCCAATGGTAGATATGATGGGTGCACTCTCTACTACTGGATTAGACCTAAAGTCAATCCTTGACAGATCAGCTACCTTTCAGAGATATATTGGTGCTCATGGCAGATTAAGACCACTGCCGAAGAGGGCATGACATAGGAGAATAAGATATATACGACATATATGACTTATAAGAAAAAGGAGATTTGATGGGTAAAAAGATCATCATACAACCAGTAACCCGAATTGAGGGGCATGCTAAAGTGACCATTCAATTGGATGACACGGGGAATGTACAGGAGACAATGGTTAATGTTGTTGAACTGCGTGGCTTTGAGAAATTCTGCCAGGGCAGGCCAGTGGAGGAACTGCCCAGGATTGTAACCAGTATCTGTGGTGTTTGTCCCTGGTCGCATCATTTAGCCAGTGCTAAAGCAAATGATGCCGTTTTTGGGGTGGAGATTCCTTCTGCGGCTAAAAAACTCAGGGAATTGGCGAATGCTATTGCCTTTACCGAAGAGCATATCCTTCATTTCTATTTTTTAGCCGGGGCAGATTTTGTTATTGGACCAGATGCGGATTATTCAATTAGAAATGTCATCGGTATTGCTCAAAAACTCCCTGATGTGGCTAAACAGGTGGTTAGATGCAGGCATCTGGGTGCTCAGATGCTGGAAATCTTAAGTGGTAAATCCATTCATCCAGTAGCGGCTGTGCCTGGCGGATTCAGTAAAGCTTTAACTACACAAGAAAGGGATGAGATGAAGACGAAGGCTATGGAAATATTAGAGCTGGCGAAGTTCTCGATTGACTTTGCGAAGAAGAATATCTTCCCACCATTCCTTGAGGCAGTCCAGACTTTGGGGGTGATAAAGACAGGCTTTCTGGGCACGGTTAGAGAGGACGGCCGCCTTGACCTTTATGACGGCAGATTAAGGATGATGCAAGCAGATGGGAGTTATGAAGACTTTAGCTATGACCAATACACTGATTATATTGCAGAACATATTGAGCCGTGGACATATTTGAAGTTTCCCTATATGAGAAAAGCAGGAGGCTTTTCAATGGATTTAGCCAACCCTGTGGGGATATACCGCACCAATACTCTGGCAAGAATCAATGTTTGCGATAAGATTGGGACACCGCTTGCTCAAAGTGAGCTTGAGGAATTTAGGGCTAATTTTCGCAGGCCAGCTCAGTTGACCCTACTTTATCATTGGGCACGCTTGATTGAATTGCTCTACAATGCCGAGCATATTGTTGATCTTCTATCTGACCCGGAGATTACCAGCACAGATATCCGCAAGTCAGTTACACCCAGAGCAAGCCGTGGAGTAGGCTGTGTAGAGGCACCCAGAGGGACATTAATCCATGACTATGAGACGGATGAAAATGGTCTGGTTACCAATGTTAATTTAATTGTAGGCACGACCCATAACAATGCACCCATAAATATGTCGGTCAAGAGAGCGGCAATGGATAACATTAAGGATGGCAAATACGACCAGGGGATACTTAATCGGGTTGAGATGGCAATTCGTGCTTATGACCCCTGTCTTTCCTGTGCTACCCACGACTTAGATGGCAGATTGCCGGTGAGAATAGACTTTATTAATCCAGCAGGGGAGATAATAGATAGTTTAAGGAATTAAAAAAGGTTATGCTTGATTATTACGAAAAGCGTGTGCTTATTTTAGGTTGTGGAAATATTCTATTTGGGGATGATGGATTTGGGCCAGCTGTGATAGAGTATCTTCAGAAACACTATGACCTGCCTCAAGATGTAGCAGTAATAGATGTAGGCAGTGGTGTGCGAGGGGTACTGTTTAATCTATTACTCTCTGAAATAAAGCCGCAAAAGATTATTATCGTTGATGCTATAGACACAGGTAGAAAGCCAGGTGAGGTTTTTGAGGTAGCAATTGAGGATTTACCGAAAAATAAGGTTGATGACTTCTCGATGCATCAACTTCCAACCTCAAATCTACTCAGAGAACTTAAGGTGTTAGGTCAGGTAGAGGTAAAACTCATTGCCGCCCAGGTAGAAAACATACCAGAAATGGTTCAGCCAGGGCTCTCTAAGAGATTATCTGAGGCGATACCTATAGCGTGTGAGATAATAATGTCTGACTTGTCCGACAGGTCTGACAAGTCCGACTGATCTGATAAAGGAGAAAGATTCTATGAACCATAACCTAATTCCACCTCACGGCGGATACCGTAATCTCCGTAGTTTCCAGACCGCACAATTAGTCTATGATGCGACGGTTATCTTTTGCAATCGCTTTATTGAGAAATATTCGCGCACTCACGACCAAATGATACAGGCCGCCCGTAGCGGTGTGCAAAATATTGCTGAAGGCAGTATGGCTTCTGCAACCTCAAAGAAGATTGAACTTAAATTAACAGGAATTGCAAGAGCCAGCCTTGAAGAACTGGTGCTTGATTACGAGGATTTCTTGCGTCAGCATGGATTGAACAGATGGGATAAAGACTCACCTGAAGCACTTGCTGTAAGGAGAAGATATAAGTCTGACCAGTCAGACAAGTCAGACCTGTCTGACCCTTACTGCATCAAGCAAGTTTCATCTGAGGTGGCAGCAAATACAATCATTTGCTTAATTAACCAGGCCAGTTATCTTTTAAGAAAACAGCTGCAGAAATTAGAAGAATCATTCCTTTCTGACGGTGGTTTCACAGAACGGCTATACCAGGAGCGGCAAAAAAGGAAATTTGGTAACAAGCAAGTCTGACAAGTCAGACAAGTCAGAATAGTCCGACATATCCGACAAAGGAGATCTTTAATTTATGCATGAATGGGGAATTACACAAGAGGCAATAGATGAAGTCATTAAGATAGCTAATAAGAACGGCGTGAGCAAGGTAACCAGGGTCTCTTTATCCGTAGGCGAGGACGACCATTTAACACCTGATGCAATAAAGTTATGCTTTGAATGCCTGGGGAAAGGGACAATGGTTGAAAGGAGTGAATTGGAGATTAAAAAGGGCGATGGCCAGGGGATTACTATTGAAGTTGTAGAAGGAGAGTAGTCTGACTTGTCTGACCTGCCTGACCTGTCAGACTTGTCTGACTAAAATAAAAAAGATGACTAACGAGATAATTAACCAGGAAAAGTTCAACGAAATCCTACAAAAGACAAAGAACCCAACCCCTGAGCTAATCAAAGATATCCTTGATAAGGCTAACGAAAAACAGGGACTAAACTTAGAAGAGATTGGATTCTTAGTCAATGCAGATAGTCCGCAACTGATGGCTGAGATCTATGAGACTGCCGGAAGGATTAAGGATGAGATCTATGGTGAACGGCTGGTATTTTTTGCTCCACTTTATGTTTCAAACTTTTGCATCAATGATTGTGCCTACTGCAATTATCACCTCAGCAATCGAGAGCTAACCCGTCACAGATTGACATTAGAAGAGGTCCAGGAGCAGACAGAGCTCTTACTTAAGATGGGGCACAAAAGGGTGCTGCTTGAGCTGGGTGAGGACCCAATTAATAACCCGATAGATTATGTGGTGGAGGTCATAGAAAAGATATATTCGGTTAGACTGCCGGTTGGTAATATTAGAAGGATAAATGTCAATATCGGGGCTACCACTGTAGAGAACTATAAGAAGCTAAAGCAAGCAGGAATAGGCACCTATCAACTCTTTCAGGAGACATACCATCAGGAGACCTACCAGAGATTACACCGTGGTCCAAAGGCAGATTATATCAGGCAATTGACAGCCCACGAGCGCGCCTTTGAGGCAGGGATTGACGACCTGGGACTGGGGGTCTTATTTGGACTTTATGACTGGCGGTTTGAGGTATTAGCTCTGGTATCCCATGCCCAATACTTCGAGCAAAGATATGGGGTAGGACCGCATACCTTCTCTGTGCCGCGTTTTCGGGAAGGCTCAACCATTAGCTATCATCCTGACCGCTATAAAGTAAGCGATGCTGACTTTCTCAAGATTATTGCCATACTAAGGTTAGCAGTGCCCTATACCGGTATGATTATCTCTACCCGTGAAACTCCAAAGATAAGGAAGATTGCCTATAGGATTGGCATCTCCCAAACATCAGCTGGGTCAGTAACTACAGTAGGAGGATATGGAAGGGATAATGGTAACGGGCAATTTACGGTTTATGACCAGCGTTCATTAAAAGAGGTTATCTCTACGGTCTTACAGGATAGGTTATTACCCAGTTTTTGCACAGCTTGTTATCGTCGTGGTCGAACGGGTGATGTCTTTATGGGTCTGGCAAAGCCGGGTGAGATTCACAACTTCTGTCGGCCTAATGGACTACTTACCTTCGCTGAATATTTAGAGGATTTTGCCAATAAATCTAATGGATTGTATCAAAAGGGCTATGAGGTAGTAAATTTTTACCTGAACAAGATGGAAGATGAAAATCTGCGCCATCAAACAGAAAAATATTTAAAGAGGATTAAAGAGGGGAAAAGAGACCTGTATTTCTAAAAATATGTGTTACGCTATACCGGCTAAGGTTGTTGAAATAAATGATAATATAGTTACTGTTGATTACTTTGGGGAAAAGAGGAAGGCAAGAAATGACTTCTTTAAATTAACCCCAGGCGAGTATGTCTATGCTCAGGGCGGATTTATCATCCGACAGATACCTACCCCGGATGCCCTTTCTATCCTTAATACATGGCAAGATTACTTCTTCAAACTCAAAGAAACTGACTTAAGACTTACCCGCGAATCCAAAACCCTTTACCAACAAGCAAATTCTATTCGACAAAAACATCTGGGTAATGCCTGCTGTGTGCATGGAATTATAGAATTTTCTAACTGGTGTCAAAATAACTGCCTTTACTGTGGACTGCGTAGAGATAACACGGAAATTAAACGCTACAGAATGCAACCAGAAGAGATAATTGAACATTGTGCCTATGTGGTTAATGAATTAAATTTTAAGGCATTAGTTTTACAATCAGGAGAAGACCTCTGGTATACAGAGGAAAAACTAATAACCATTGTTGAAAATATTATGAGGCGGACGCCTGTTTTGCTGATATTAAGTCTGGGCGAAAGGGATATAGCAATTTATGAGAGATTGTATGATGCAGGTGCTCGAGCAGTGCTTATTAGATTTGAGACAAGCAATCCGCAGCTTTATGAGAGATACAGACCCAACCATAAACTGAAAGATAGAATTAATTTGGTTAAGGAGTTATATCAGCTTGGTTATCTTATCTTTAGCGGATTTTTAGTCGGGTTACCGCAACAGACAGAGGAAGATATTCTTAACAATCTTGAGTTAACCGCCTCTCTTAATGCCGAGATGTTTTCTTTTGGTCCATTCATCCCTCATCCTCAGACACCCCTGAGCAATGCCGAAAAGCCATCCCTTGAAACGGCATTAACTACTGTCGCTCGGGCAAGGATAAGGTATCCTCAATCAAGGATACTGGTGACTACTGCCTTAGAGACCATTGATAAGGAAGAAGGTCTAAAACGCGGTCTTTTGAGTGGTGGAAATTCTCTAATGATTAATCTTACCCCACAAAAATATCGCCCCTTTTACGACATCTACCCAGGTCATACAGATGGAAATAAAACCTTTTCTGATAAGATAGAAGAAGTCGTAACATTATTGCAATCCATTGGCAGAGCACCTACAGATTTAGGGTTGTGATGCTTACAACGGAACTTCCCCTCAAAAAGAGCCTATAGGTAAGTCAATTCAAAAGAGGGTGTTGAAAAAGTTCTCGCACCCAACAAGGGATTAAGACTAATAAGTAATTATTCCTTGACAATTTCTCATCTACTCTTACCTAAGAATTTTTTATTTTTTTTATTTTTTTACTTGACAAAATTGATAATTTGTGCTATAC
>JBFLYA010000197.1:0-833 GCA_040757115.1 bacterium
CATTCTGGGGATTCAAAAGCCATGCTGCCTTCCAACAAACCCAATTCGGAGTTGTTAATATTAACGAACAAACTACTCCTGGCAATACTCCGGATGTTAAGGCCTTCTTTTCAGTTATTAAACCAATCACCAATACTCTTAATTTAACCATCAAAACTTTCTTGGCAGATGCTGCCTATGACGCCTGGTATGTCTATCAATATATTGCCAAAGGTGGTGGTGTTGCCTTTATACCTTTAAATACTCGGGGTCATAAAATCCTTCAACACTCCTTTGGTAAAAACGGTCGTCTTCTTTGCCAGGATAACCGTGAAATGGATAATGGTGGAGCCTGGTTTGATAAACAAAAACAGCATCGACGACAAAAATTTATCTGCCCTCTTATTAACCCTAAAACAGGTAAGAGAAAACCTGGTCAAAAATGCCGCTGCAACCACCCCAACTGGCAAAAGAAAGGCTGTACTAAATATATCAACCTTGACGATGTAGAAAATGCACGCTTTGCTATTGATAGAGAATCTAAACTATTTAAACAAACTTACAAACATAGAACTCTGGCAGAAAGAGGGTTTTCCATTCTTAAGGATTATGCTCTTGAAAAACCTATCTTTCGTAATCTAAACTCTATTGCCAATATCTATACCCTTGCTTATGCTCTAATGAATGCCAAAGTAATCCTTCAGGCAAAAGAAAAAACTTCATCTCCATAGATTTATCTCTCTTTTCTCTTACTATCTTCTTTAGTTCGATACTCTAACTGTGTCTCTATTACATTTATTACATAATTAAATACCCCTTTCTACTTCTCTTCTGTTCCATCTATCCATCTTTTA
>JBFLYA010000197.1:843-6881 GCA_040757115.1 bacterium
TATCTATCCTAAAATTTATTCCTTTTTAATACACCTCCCTCTATGAAACCTAACCCCAATGTTTATAATGTATTATATATATCTACATCACCTCCTAAACACCCCCAAAATCTACCCTCTTAATATTATAGTCCCTTGATTTTACAGAGGTTAATAGGTCCGACCCTCGAAAACTTACTTCTGTTGTCTTTATCGACTTAATCAATCATAAACTTTAACCACTTTAGAAGGGACAACTATATAACACCTCCTCATCTTGATGTCAACTAAGCAGATTATTTCTTTTTTGTCGCTTTGGCATTTTTTATCACCCACCCAAAACTCTCCCCAACCCGCACCATAACTAAAAACCATTTGCAACGCTCTCAGATCAAAAATTAGGTAAATTAGGTTCAAAAATAAGTTTGATGAGACAAAAACGAGAAAGTTTCATTTTAGCCATCAGATTTTGGACACACTTATCCTCCGGAAGGTAATTGGAAGGTCATAAAAGAAAAAAGTAGGTGAGAATTATGAAGGGTATCATCTTCCATGCCAGGAACCATTATAAAACCATCTCTTAGCCGCTGGCATATTCTTCAGGATTTCCTCAATATCTTCTTTTTTCTGGACTTTCGTAAATTTTATGCTACTATTGAGCCTATCTAAAGTTCTCTTTATCCTTATCAATCTGTTTATTTTGTTCAAAGATGGCAAAATTAGGTTCAAAAGCCTGATGATTTTTTTGCAACTTATCCTTTGAAGTTGAGTGGATAAAAAATGCTTTACCTATTTTTCTTTCCTTTGCGTCCTTTGCGTTACTACTTTGTGCCCTTTGTGGTTTATCCTTTTTTAACCGCAAAGAACGCAAAGAAATCGACCGCAAAGAACGCAAAGATTAAAGGCAAAAGGAATCATAAAAAATCCACGAAACTCCAGAAGTACTTTTTTGCAAAAAAATTAAAAATTAGTTGCATAAATTAAGATTATGGTATATAATCTTAGGAAGAAGGGGAAAAAAGAGGATTGCAGAGAGAAGTTTTATGCCTAACGAATTAAGAATTTGTGTGGAGCAACGCCGACACACAATTCTGGGTTGAACTAACACAATGGAGTATTATTTGGAATTTGAATAAAAGGCTATTTTGTATTTGGTAGGTTTAGTTATCTATTTTTGAGACTTCTATAGTCCGCTTTAATCCAGGGTAACTATTCAGCCACAGATGGACACGGATGAAACACTGAAAATTTGTGAATCGTGTCCGTTTTCCGTGTCCGTAATTAGGTTGAAGGCTGAAGGGTTCTTCTCTTTCTGACTTTTATTTTCTATCCTTCTTGATTCTCTGCCAGTGGAGGAAATTTCCACCCCCAACCCCCGCCAGCGGGGGACAACCCACCTCTGACCTCTATCTTCTGTCCTCTGCCTTCTGCTCTCTGTCCTCTGCTCTCTGCCTTCTGCTATTTATCCGTGCTAATCCATGTTAATCAGTGGCTGAATAGTTACAATTTTCCTGAAAATGTATCTTTTTCTTCTTGACATCAAATATCCTAATATGATAAACTTAAAATAACTTTACAAAGCCCTCAAAAAGACTGCCACAAAGTGGCTTAGTTCAACAAGTCGTTGGAGTGGATGTGCTAACGCACGCCGCTCAACTCTGTCGTTAGTCAGAAAGGAACAAGGGTGGAAAGTTGATTGGACAGTAAACTGAAATTTTTGACAATACTACTTATTTAAGAAGGAAGGAATTTTATGAAAGTAGCCGATTTAAGCAAAGAAGAGTTCAAGGTGTTAATGGGTGAGGTAATTGAAGAAAAATTTAAGGGATTCTTTGATCCTGACTATGAGCTTGAATTACAAAACGAATTTGTTCAAAGATTGGAAAACTCAATCGCATCTAAAGAAAGAGTTCCCTTTGAAGATGTGAAGAAAAAACTCGGGTTGGTTTGATGTACAAAGTTGAATTTACACCTCAAGCCGAAGAAGATTTATCTTGCATTGATAAAACTATTGCAAAACGGATTGTTGATAAAGATAGAATGGTTTTGTCAAAATATAGGACATATTATCAGTGAACCACTAACAGGGAAATTTATAAGGTAAGTATAAACTGAGGGTTGGTGATTGGCGAATAATATATTCAATTGAACATCGGAGCAAGATTTATAAAATATAGAAAGATATACCGGTGCGAAATATTCCACAAGGAGTTTAATACAAATATCAAAATGTCCAAATCAAAAGGACAAAGCAAAATGCAAAAATATACCCAAATAAATTAAGTTTGCAAATATTTTGCTCTAAAAAGGGATCAAGGATTCGAGGGGTCAAGGAGAAGGCTCTTGGATAAAAATAGGAAGTAAGAAATGGGAAATAGGAAGTAAATAAAACAAAATTCCTACTTTCTACTCTCTACTTAAAAAGTGGGGGTGAAGGAAAAAATTTGCGGTGTGCGAAGGCTAATAAAATTACCGCTTAATTTTATCCGGGAGCGTTCACCCAAAAAAAAGGAGGTGAGTTTTTAATCAAAGGTAGAGTTCCTATCAAAACTCAAATAACAAAAAGGAGGAGTTTATCATGGCAAAAGGAATAGCACTAACAATTGGACTTAACTCAGTTGACCCAAAGCATTATGGAGGGTGGTCAGGCGATTTGAATGCTTGCGAAGCAGATGCAGAGGATATGGCGTCTATCGCTAAATCCAAAAAATTTAAGGTTAAAACCTTATTGACAAAATCTGCTACCCGAACAAAGGTGATGGAAGAAATCTCTAACGCCGCTAAAACACTAACTAAAGGTGATATTTTTATGGTGAGTTATTCAGGACACGGAGGACAGTTGCCTGACCTCAACAATGATGAACCTGATGCTCAAGATGAAACCTGGTGTCTGTATGATGGGGAATTAGTGGATGACCAATTATACTCTTTATGGGGGAAATTTAAAGAGGGCGTGCGTATTCTTGTCTTTTCTGACAGTTGTCATAGTGGCACAGTAACTAAAGCCGCATATTACCAGGGGACAATTAATAGCCGAAGCTCGAATATTGGTTCTTCGCAGGTAAAATATCGTTTTATGCCACCAGATGTCGCACTACGCACCTACCGAAATAACAAAGATTTCTATGACGAAATACTAAAAGACCGAATACTAAAAGAGGCTAAAGCAAAGGTTAAAGCGGCGGTTTTACTAATTTCAGGTTGTCACGATAATCAATTATCTTCGGATGGTGATTTTAATGGCTTGTTCACTGGACAGTTGCTCAGGGTCTGGAAAAATGGGGCATTTAAAGGTAACTATAAAAAATTCTATAAGTCTATACTTCTGCGTATGCCGCCAGACCAAACACCTAATTATTTCTGGGCAGGTAAGCTCAACCCTAAATTTGAAGCACAAACACCATTTACTATCTAAAAGTATAGGACGCAGATAAACGCAGATTTTCAGGATTTTTAAATATACATCCTGATAATCTGCGAAAATCTGCGTCCCATAACCTATTTTCAGGAGGATAAAAATGAAAAAGAAGGCGTTATTAGTGGGAATAAATAGATATAAGTATGTGTCTTGTCTTAGAGGATGTGTGAATGATGTCAAAAATATGAACCATATATTACAGACATATTTCGAATTTAAACAAGAGAATATCCGTTCTCTAATTGATGAAAGTGTTACTCGAGACCATCTTATGTCAAGATTAAGCTGGTTAATAGATGATGCTGAACCTGGAGATGTTCTGGTATTTCATTTCTCAGGACACGGCTCCCAGATAATTGATAGAGGCGTCCTTGATGAATTGAATGACCATAGGGACGAGATACTCTGTCTGTATGATATGGACTTCCGTAATGCAAACAGTTTTTTAACTGATGATGATTTTAGTAAAACCTTTAACCGATTACCCAAAGGTGTGAATCTTTCGGTTATTATTGATTCCTGTCATTCAGGAACGGCAACTCGAGAAATAGAATCTTTACAAAGGGAGGTAAAAGCTACTCCTACTATCCAATATCGGTATCTTTTACCACCAGATGATATTGCTTTACGGGAAAGAAGTATTCCAATATCTGTAAGGCGATTTACAAAATCCGTGGGGAGAAATTGTGCCGATGTGGGTATTAATCATATACTCTTAGCCGCCTGCGAAGATAGAGAGTCCGCCGCAGATGCCTATATAGCCGATAGTTTCAATGGCGCCTTTTCTTATAATTTATGCAAATGGATAAGAGATACTAATGGAAATTTAACCTATCAAGACCTGATAATTCGTGTTCAGAGAAGTCTCTTACATAATGGGTTTGCCCAGAAACCACAATTAGAAGGACCACGGGAACTCCGGGGAAGAAAGATGTTCTCAGCAACAGAAGAGTCACCGGTTAGGGTTTCAGATTCTTTGTATAAAAACCGATATTGTATTACTCAAAAAAACTTATCTCTCCCCTTAGCTCAAGGAATGATACTTGGGACATCATCAGAGTTTAACGGCACTGTCAGGGTAAATAATCTATCTTCATCCAAAACACGGGATTTAAGCAGAGAATCTAATCCGGAAGTAATTGAAGGATTAGAAAATGGAGGGTTTATAGTATCAAATGTTTTAGAATTTCAGCCTGCAAAACAGCGCTCCTTAGACAAAGGAGAACAATTAGAACCACTTCAACTCCTGGTAGAATGTGGCCCGAATGAGGAAACCGTATTTTTAACCGCAGAAAATGGAATCTGGAAGTGGTATTTTGGTGAGTCAGAAAGAACCTATCGCACAGGGTTAAGAGCCCCTGGAGTAGAATCACACATAAAATCTTTTAAAATACCCTTTATAACACAGGAAATTACTACCAGAGGTATCAGGAGTAAATTTATTTATTGTTTGAAGTTTATTAAAGATTGGGTTGATGAACAAGTGGAGAAAGCAATCAACGGGATTATCTTTAAAATAGAAGAAAAGAATGTTAAAGAGGGATTCAGGGTAATTACTGACGATTTTAATAACATCCAACCTTTTAATGATTTGCCATCTTTAAAAGGCAAAAAGATATTACTCTTTATTCACGGGACATTTAGCTCAACCGCAGGTGGATTTGCTGCTATTACAGGAGACACAATTAAAAGATGGAAAAATAAATATGATATGATATTAGGATTTGACCATAAAACATTATCAAAAACACCGGAAGAAAATAGCAGGGAGATGTTAGAAATTCTACCTGATGGTTTTCAGGTTGATATAATTTCTCATTCAAGAGGAGGATTGGTATTAAGGAGTTTAACAGAGTTATGCCAGAGTGAATTAGTTAAAAAAGCGATAGTAGTTAATAAAGCGATAATGGTTGGAACACCAAATGCCGGCACAACTTTAGCCGACCCAACACGCTGGAAAACAATGGCTGATTTGCTCACAACACTATTTAGTTTAACTGGCGGCGCCTGGTTAAAGATTGCATTACCTTTCCTTGCAGGAGTAATCAGATATCTTTCTTCTCAATTAGACAAGCCGGAAGTTATCCCCGGATTATGGGCACAAAATCCTAACTCACCGTTTCTAACCAGACTAAATCAAAGTCAAAGTCCTACAAACACTACCTATGCGGCTATTACATCAGATTTCGAGCCAAGAAATTTCTTTCAGAAAGCAGTCCTTGAAAATATCCTGGATATGGTTGCTGATGCATTCTTTGGGTACGCTAATGATATGGTGGTAAATACAAAAAATATGACCTCGATAGAAATAGCCGATGAATATCACCAACATTTTACTCAAGAAAGAAATGTTCATCATTGCAATTACTTTACTTTTAAAGAGACAATTGATGCCATAGAAAGATTTATGGAAACATAGAGACACCACACCTATTTATTTAGAATGTTAAAATTTTTGGTAAGCGTTCAGGTGGTGTAACAAAAGGAGATATGGAGATTAAGGGGATATTATTTAAAAAATTGAAATTAGTAGAAACTGATAGAAATTTATGGAAATTTGTTGTTTTCCACAATCAATTTCTACCTATTTCTATAAATTTCAATCTATTTCTATTATCTTATCTCCATATCACTCTTATCT
>JBFLYA010000198.1 GCA_040757115.1 bacterium
TACTAATAATTAATTTTTTAATTTTATTTTCAACCCCCAACCCCCAATCGTGGGGGATTTAATAAGGAATTAAGATTGTGGCATTCAAAATGACCAACAATATATATTATACGAGGACGATGAAAATAGTAGGTAGGAGATAGAAGGTAGGAGGTAAGGAGATAGGCATGAGGAGTGATGTTTTCTTTACTCTCTACTTTCTACTCTCTACTCTCTACTTTTTTTAGTTACCTTAGCTATCATTTCTCCCTGATGAACTCTGATTTTTAAATCATCATCAACATTAACCTGACAGACATCTTTGATTACCTTGCCAGTAAGCAAATTAGAAGTAATGCTATAGCCCAAAGACAAGATGGCAAATGGTGATAAAATCGTAAGTCTATCCGTAAAGTTTTGCAATTTTGCCTGTTTTTGCTCCAGGAGGTGTGAAGTAAGAAGTAAAAGGGTGTTTGTGGCATCATCTACCCTTTGTTGAAATTGCAGGATAGTTTGATATGGATGTCTAAATACCGGGGAGTGCTGGCATCTTTGTAATCTAATTAAAAACTGAGATAATTGAGATTTAACCGTATTTTTGAGGCGAATTAAAAGTGAATTTAATGTCTGGATTAATTCCTCCTTATTTTTAACTACTAACTCTGCCGCCGCAGAAGGCGTAGGGGCACGTAAATCTGCAACAAAATCGGCAATGGTAAAATCTGTTTCATGACCAACCGCAGAGATAATTGGGATTTGCGAATTAAAGATAGTTCTGGCAAGGTTTTCATCATTAAATGCCCACAAATCTTCAATCGAGCCGCCACCACGACCAATAATAAGAACATCAGGCTTTTTTGCCATTTTATTAAATTCTTTAATCGCCTGACAAATTTCCTCTGGTGCCTCTTTACCCTGAACCCTGACTGGAAATATGAGTAATTCAATATTATAAAATCGTCGACCGATTATATTTAAAATATCTCTAATTGCCGCACCGGTAAGAGAAGTGACGATGCCAACTTGTTGAGGAATAAGTGGTATGTTTTTTTTATGTGCTGGGTCAAATAATCCTTCCTTTTTTAATCGTTGTTTTAATTCTTCTAATGCGACATAAAGGGAACCTATGCCCGCAGGCTGGAGTTCATCAACCAATATCTGGTATTCACCCCTTTTTTCATAGACACTAATCATTCCTCGCACAATCACTTTCATCCCATCTTCTACTCTATGTTGTAAAAAAGCAAGCCGACTACGAAACATCACAGCTTTTATCTGGGAATTTGCATCTTTTAAGGTAAAATACATATGACCTGAAGTAGGAATTGTTAAATTTGAGACCTCACCCTCTACCCAGACATTCGGGAAATTACCTTCAAGGATACTTTTTATGTTTTTAGTCAATTCGCTAATAGATAAAATATGTTTTTCCATCATCATTTTATTAGACTTTCGATTTCGGATTTTCGTAACCGTTCAGGTGGTAATTTACCGCAGAGACGCAGAGGAACAGAGAAGATATGGAAATAAATCAGATAACAGAAAAGATTATTGGTGTAGCCATTGAAATACATAGGACCTGCTTGCCGAATGTTCAGCCGGCAAGCCAGATTTGTTAATCCATCCCTGATTTTCATCAGGGCAAGTTTAATGTTGTTGTACTCAAGAGCTTGCACTGATGAAAATCAGGGATGTTAAGCCTATCGTAAATAAATTTTAATTTTCTTCTCTGCGTCTCTGTGTCTCTGCGGTGAACGGTTACGGATTTTCATAGTTGAATTTTATATCTTTAATATTCAACTGCACCGATTGTCTGTCTTGCCAGGTGTTTATTTGAGGCACATAGGCTAAGTCGATGGAAGTTGAATATTTCAAAGCCGTTATTTTATCGCCCATATCAAATCCAATGGCGTCATAACATTGAGCCTTAAGCCCGGAGTATGAAAAAAAGTTACCTTTTTCACTCTGTGCTCCCTGCTCTGTGCTACATACATCTTCTATTACCTTCATTTTAAGATGATTATTCCCGACAATCATTGGTTCACCTGAAATTTCTAAAGAACTTGTTGAAAAGACAGGTTTTGGATTACCCAGGCCAAAAGGCGGAAGTAGGCTTTCTATTTCATTAATTAATGCCAAATTCACATCTTTTAGATTCACGGGCAAAACATTCAGGGAAGGTTGTAAATCGGTTTTTTTCAAGACGGTTTGGGCATAACCATTGATTCTTTCTCTAAATTCATCTATTTTATGCGGTAAAATCGTTAATCCTACTGCTTGCTCATGACCGCCATAACTTTCTAATAAATCTTCGCATTGAACCAGGGCATTCAGAAGGTGGAAATTAGAAATACTCCTTCCAGAACCTTTTCCCAGGCCATTTTGAGATGAGATAATTATTGTTGGCCGATAATATTTATCCACTATTTTTGAGGCAACAATTCCAATTACTCCCTGATGCCAATTATCGTTTGCCAGAACAATGATATTTTTATCATCCTCGAGGACATCCGATTGTATTGCCTCACGAAAGATAGTCTCCTGGATGTTTTGTCTTTTTGTGTTATGGTCATTGAGTATTCTGACGATTTTTTCTGCCTCTTGAGATGATTGAGTCAGAAATAGTTTGATAACTAATTCTGCATCTTCTAATCTACCTATGGCATTAATTCGTGGTGCCAATTTAAAACTAATGTCAGAAGACTCAATTTTCTTCCCTTCAAGTCCGCAAACCTTAATGAGTGTCTTTAATCCTATATTTTGGGTCATTGTAAGTTGTTTTAAGCCATATTTAACAATAATTCTATTTTCACCAGTTATCGGCACGACATCGGCTACTGTGCCCAGACAGGCAAATTCTATCAGGCTATTCAAATCAACCGTTGAATATCCTTCTTTCATAAGTCCTTGAATAAGTTTCATTACTACACCGACACCGGCTAAACTCTTGTCTGGATATTGACAGGTAGGTTGTTTAGGATTAATAATGGCAAAGGCAAAAGGGAGTTTTCCTTTTACCTCGTGGTGGTCACAAACAATGACATCCATTCCTAATGAATTGGCGTAATCTATCTCTTCTATCGCCGAAATCCCACAATCTACTGTAATGATAAGTTTTACCCCCTGAGAGTAAGCAAGTTCTATCCCATTTTTACTGACACCGTAGCCATCAACTAATCTTTTGGGAAGGTAATAGATAAGATTTGAAGTGTGATGATTTAAAGCCTGTATTAACAAGGTTATTGAAGTGATGCCATCAACATCGTAGTCTCCATAGACTAAGATTTTTTCTTTTTTATTTAGTGCCAGTCTAATCCGCTCAACTGCTTTATCTAAGTCCTTGAGTAAAAATGGATTATGCAAATCATTTAGATTGGGTCTAATGAATTTTTTAGCATCATCAGGTTCAGCTATCCCTCTACTAATGAGTATTTCAGCCGTAATAGGTAAAATCTGAAGTGCCTGGGTTAATTCAGTTACTTCCTTTTGAGTTATGCTCTGATTAATTTTCTTCCAGTTTTTTTCCAATTTAATCTCCTTTTAAGTAGTCAGTAGAGAGTAGTCAGTAGTCAGTTCTCTACTCTCTACTCTCTACCTATATTTTATCTCCTTTCTTGTAATCTTCAACATTATAACCATCTTTTTTCCCTTCTTCCTAAGATTATATACCATAATCTTAATTTATGCAACTAATTTTTATTCTAACTTTCGCATTTTGAAGAAACAGAGGTAGGAATATCAAGGGTTTACAGAGTTTTAGACACTACATTACCTGAATATCTTTTCTACCGCAGGTCAGCCAATCTGCAATATTTTCATTGACAATGAAAACTTTTCGTATTATACTTTCATCTAAAATGAAAATAAAGGGATTCTGATGAATAAAGATGTGCTAAAAGAGATAGTTATAGAACAACAAGAGCTCATAAAAAGCAAAGAAATAGGGGTAAAAAGAGAGGTCTTAGATAAGATTGGGGGTAACTATTCAGCCACTGATTAACACGGATTAGCACGGATAAGTAGCAGAGGACAGAGGAGAGAGGGCAGAGGACAGAGGACAACAGGAGGAAAAATCTTCAGCCTAACTACGGACACGATTTACGAATTTTCAGTGTTTCATCCGTGTCCATCTGTGGCTGAATAGTTACACCTAAAGAAAGAGGCAGAAGAGACAACCCAAATCCTTAAAAGCCTGTAATTTTAGTTTGACTTTTTTGGGATTATTTAGTATAATAAAGGTAACCGTTCAGGTGGTAATTTACCGCAGAGACGCAGAGGAACAGAGAAGAGATAGAAATAAATCAGATAACAGAAAAGATTATTGGTGCAGCCATTGAAATACATAGGACCTGCTTGCCGAATGTTCAGCAGGCAAACCAGATTTGTTAATCAATTTTAATGTTGCGCTGCTCAAGAGATTGCCCTGATGAAAATCAGGGATGGAATTGTTGCGTATCTTAAATAGATTTTAATTTTTTTCTCTGCGTCTCTGTGTCTCTGCGGTGAACGGTTACTAATAGAGATTATGGAGGATGTAAAAAAAATGGAAGTAAGTAAATCACGCATTAAAGATTTAACGAAGTTTCTACCTATTACTTCTGGCCAAAATATATCCATCTATATTGTAAGTCAAACATTCACAAACAACTTCCCTCCACCTAAGAATCCATTCTGGGTGCCATCTCAAGAAGAAGACTCCTCTATTAAACCCCTTGATATTGACCCGAAGTTTTTCCTTGAAGAGAAAGCATTTTACAAGATGAAGGATGAACTTTACGAAAAATATCCTGAAAAATGGGTAGCCATCTCTGGTGGTAAAGTAATTGATGTAGATGAAGATGATGGCAGATTGGCAGAAAGGGTATATAAAAAGCCTGGTCTAACAATTTATATCAATAAACTGACCAAAGAGTCCAGGCTCGCATTCCTATCATCTCCTATAGGGCTTCACGAAATTCCCTCACCCAAATATAGAAAAGATTAGAGGTGGAGGACAGATATTCCCCCTTAATAAAGGGGGTTAGGGGGTTGTAAGTATATAAAGGGGGTTAGACTAATAAAAATAATCACACAGAGACACAAAGTCACAAAGGAATTGAATAAAACAATAAACCTTTGTGTTCTTTGTGGCTTTGTGTGAGAAAATAAAAAGGAGATATTTTAGGGTCAACCGTGAATGTGGAATGCACAATAATTCGGTGAGGCAGAGGAAAAGGAAAAGACAGCGAATCAAAGCTTTTGTCTAACCCTGCGTTGCAGTTGACGGCGGGGGACTGTGCCGTGGTCAGAGTTTTGTGGTCTCTCAAAGTTTTATCTTGCTATCAAACTTTTGTGGTAATCCTCCCCGCCGCACCTGAACTTTATCGTTAGACCTTAAAAGTAGCCAGAATGTGATCATCTATTCCCCAAGACGCTTTGGCAAAACCTCACTTATCTTAGAGACTATCCATCGCCTAAAAAAAGAGGGTTTTCCCTGCATCTATATTGATGTCTCTACCATTACCTCAAAGAGGGATTTTGCACAAAGGCTGGCATCTACTATCGCTAAAGAAACCTCAAAGGGAATTTCTGAAGCAGTAAGAAAGATAAAAGAGAACATACCTAAAATTACACCAAAGATTGTTTTAAAAGGTGAAGGGGATATGGAGTTTTTCGTAGAATTTGAAGACAAAAAATCGGATATGGATAAACTCCTTTTAAATTTATATGACCTTCCCCAGAGAATAGCGGAAAAGAAGAAAAAGAAGCTTATCGTTGCCTTCGATGAATTTCAGGAGATACAAAGACTTGATGGTGAAGATATTGAGAAAAATTTGAGGGCAAAGATTCAACATCACAGTGATGTCGCCTATGTATTTATGGGAAGCAAACGCCATCTTATGGAGCGGATATTTAACGATAAAACAAGGGCTTTTTATAAGATTGGAAAACATCTTAGCTTAAGAATGATTCCCAAAGAAGAATTTAGTGCCTTTATCATAAAAAGGCTTAAAGAGACAGGAATAAGAATAGAATTACCATTGGTTGATGAGATTCTTAAAATTACTGCGTGCCATCCTTATTATACCCAAATGCTTATGCATGAGATATGGAATGAATCATATCCTGAGAGGGTAATTACTGCTGAATCAGTCAAAAGGGGGATGGAACAAGTCTTTTTAAATCAGGAATCCCTTTTTGTTAATTTATGGGATTCGGTGTCCTCAAAACAAAGAAACCTTTTGGTTGCTTTATCCGCTGATGAGGAACTATCTCTTTGTGCCCAGTCAACGATTATAAAATACGAGCTGGGTTCAGCGGCTACGGTGAATAAATCTTTAAAGGCATTAGAGAATAAAGAGCTGGTTGAGCAAAAAGGAGAAAGATATAGGATACAAGATATATTCTTTAAAGAATGGGTTAAGGCTCGGGGAAGTTAATCAGCAGGGTCAAGGCTAAAGGCTCAAGGCTCTCTGAAAAAGCATGTTTCATCCCTTGAGGCCTAAATCCTTGAGCAAATTATGGAACAGCTAAACACATACGAAAAAAGTATAGAGTTCCCCGTAAGGGGAAGTATTTTAGAATGCCCTAAGTGCAAGAGAATGTCAGATGAGGTTTTATTGATAGATATTGGTGGACACAACGAAGTTTACTGAGTAGATTATTGTAACCGTTCAGGATATAGCCACAGAGTCACAGAGAACACAGAGGGAATATATAACCACGAATGAACACGAATAATAAAAAGATTTGTAGTGCGAGACTTTAGCCTCGCTTCTGGCAAGCAGGAAAGCGAACCTAATTGCTTTTTCATAAATAGGTTCCTCTTTTGGGGAGAGCGATAGCAAGAAGAACTTTAATGTAAATATCAAAATGCAAATATCAAAATT
>JBFLYA010000199.1 GCA_040757115.1 bacterium
AGAGCAAAATGCAAAAAGCAAATATAAAAATTACATATCAAAATGTAAAATTATCTCTTTCCTTTCAGCGTTAAAATACTTGAAGCAAAGATATTACCAAATTCCTCCAACTCTTTGAGAAATCCTGCTACTTCCTCTTTGAAATTTGATTTGTAATTTTGCATTTTGATATTTATATTTGATATTTAATATTTGATATTTGATATTTGATATTTATTTGTTGTCTCCCTCAAATCCTATTTTGCAGAACCCTATACACTATTTTAACCTTTATGCTAGATTAAGACACCACCAGATTCTGTAACTGTTCACCGCAGAGACGCAGGCGTCTCTGTGTCTCTGCGGTGAACGGTTACCTTCCTTCTATCCATGGTTTGGGTAAAAAGACATCTTCATATAACAATAGTGCCTCTCGGTCGCTTAATCCAGCAAGGAAATCAGTAATTATTCGTAATAAAGGGGTATCTTGAGCTAAAAAGTTCATCTTCTTCAAGACATAATCAGGATTTTTCATAAAATGTTCAAACAACTCGTTTAAAACCCTGGTAGCTTTATTCGTCTCCTGCATAATCTTTGGATGAGGATAGACATTTTCATAAAGATAGTTGCGGAGTGTATTTGTTGCCTCTAAAATCTCATCACCCATCGTGATAGCATTTTTATCCTGACTATTGAATATTATATCTGCCACCATAGTATTAATCCTTGAAGAATGCTTATTACCTAAAATACGAATAGGAGAGGAAGGTAAATCTTTAAATCTTATTACTTTTGATAAAATCGCATCTTCAATATCATGGTTGACATAGGCAATACTATCAGCTAATCTAACTATTTCTCCTTCTAATGTTATAGGTTTTGAATCCTGCGGATTAACAAATAGGCTTGTTGCTCCTCGAGAATGTTTTAAGATTCCATCTTTTGTTTCAAAGGTTAAATTTAGCCCCTGACCTCCTTTTTCCAGGATTTCAACCACCCGAATACTTTGTTCGTTATGTCTAAATCCACCAGGGCATATTTCATCTAACGCCTTTTCTCCGGCATGACCAAAAGGTGGATGTCCTAAATCATGTCCTAATGAAATGGCCTCAACCAGATCTTCATTTAACCGTAATGCTCTGGCAATTGTTCGGGCAATCTGAGAAACCTCGATGGTGTGGGTTAATCTTGTCCTCAATGCCTCATGGGTGGGGATTAGAAATACCTGCGTTTTATATTTCAACTGTCTAAATGATTTAGAATGAATAATTCTATCCCGGTCCCGTTGATATGCGGTTCGGATTTTACAATCTTCTTCTTTTTTACTTCTTCCACGGGTTTTGGAAGAAAGTGCCGCATAAGGTGACAATCTTCTAACTTCTTCTTCTTCAGCTAATTGACGAATAAGCATATCTATAGTCCCTCTTTTGTTATTTCAGTTAGCAATAGCAATAGAGTTTGTAGAGTTAAGAGAGATTGTAATTACAATAACTCCCTAAAGTCTATGAAACGGTTACCTTTCATTTTGGCCTTAATTGGGGAAATAACACTACCTCCCGAATAGACGGGATGTTCGTCAAAAACATAACCAATCTATCTATCCCTATCCCCAACCCTCCGCACGGCGGCAGACCATATTCTAATGCCTGGATGTAGTCTTCATCTATTTTATCAGGATTTTGTTCTAAAAATCGTTTTCTTTGTTCTATTGGGTCATTTAGTTCGGAATAGGCATTACCAAGTTCTTCTCCATTGATGAAAAACTCAAATCGTTCAACTAATTCTGGGTTGTTTTGTTTCTGTCTGGCTAAAGGAGAAAGAACGGTTGGATAATCCAGGAGAAATGTTGGCTGGATTAAATTTGGCTCAACCTTTTTATCTAAAATCTCTTTTAATATCTCAGCACAACTTTTATCTTTCTCGTCAGTTATCTTTCGCACATCCTCTAATTTTTCAATTTGGGCACCTGTCCATTTTGAAATTGCCTCATAAACCGTTATTCTTTGAAATGGTGGTGTCAGTTTTATTCCTTCCATTTTTAAAGATAGGTTATTTGCCAGATAAGATATAAGTTCTTCGATTAATTTCATCATATCGGTGTAATCTGCGTAAGCCTGATAAACCTCTAACATTGTAAATTCAGGATTATGACGGGTAGAGACGCCTTCATTTCTAAAATTGCGGTTAAGTTCATAAACCCGCTCTAATCCTCCAACAACTAATCTTTTAAGATAAAGCTCCGGGGCAATACGCAGGTATAAATCAATCCCTAAGGCATTATGATGAGTAACAAACGGCTTTGCCTCTGCCCCACCCGGGATAGATTGCATCATTGGAGTTTCCACTTCTAAAAAATTATGATTATCAAGGAATTCTCTTATTAGTTTAACAATTTTACTTCGAGTAATGAATATTTCTTGAACTTCATCATTTACGATTAAATCCACATATCTTTGTCTATGTCGAGATTCAATGTCCTTTAACCCAAACCATTCTTTGGGTAGCGGTCTTAATGATTTAGTTAAGAATGTCCATTGTTCAATCAGAATGGTTATCTCGCCGGTGTGAGTTTTAAATACAGGTCCTTTGATACCAATAAAATCACCCGTATCAACCTCTTTAAAAAGTGCGAAGTTGTCATCCCCAAGTGTGTCTTTTCTGGCATAAATTTGAATTTTACCTCTGGCATCTTTAATGTGGGCGAAGATACTTTTCCCATGTTCTCGAATAGCCATTAATCTACCCGCACAACTTACTCGTTCTTCACTGCCTTCTTTAAATCCTTCAATAATCTGCCTTGTTGTGTGGGTAACATCATATCTTTCTCCAAACGGCTTTTCCCAGAATGTTAATTTCTGTCGTCTAATCTCAAGTAATTCACTAATCTCTTCCATTCTTTAAATTTCCTTTCCTGTGGATTAAATATAACATAAATAAAGAAGATAGTCAAGGGAAATTATCAATGCGGTCTTTTTTTAAACTTAAGATGAATAGGGGTTGCTTTCAAATCAAGTCTCTGGCGAATTTGAGTTTGTAAATATCTCAAATACGCCGGTGAAACTAATCCGGGATGATTGACAAATAAGATAAAGGTTGGTGGTGAGGTGGCAATCTGGGTAGCGTAATAAATCTTTAATGTTTTACCTTTTAAACTCGGTGGATTACTTTGAGCATAGGTTAAATTAATAATGTTATTTAATGTCGAAGTGCTAAACCATTTTTTATGCTCCTGACCTACCTGTTCTATTAACATCAGTAATTTACTTATCCCTTGCCTGGTAATAGCCGAAGTAAATATCGACGGGAGATGAGAGAGATAAGGTATCTTCTTTTGAACATATTTTTTATATTCATCCATTTTGGGACGAGTTTTATCTATGGCTAAGTCCCATTTATTGATAACGATAATTCCCGAACAGCCAACCGATTCCATCTCGGTAGTAATCTTTTTATCCTGTGTCGAAACCCCTTCTATGGCATCAATCACAAGCAAGACGACATCTGCCCTTTTAATGCTTTTAATCGCCCGCACAACGCTATAATATTCTAATTCCTGTCGGACCTTACTTTTCTTCCGAATTCCAGCTGTATCGATAAACAAAAAAGGTATATTTCCTTTTTTAAATAAGGTATCAATGGCATCCCTTGTTGTGCCAGGGACATCATCAACAATTGCCCTTTCCTGTCCTAAAATAGCATTTAAAATAGAAGATTTACCTACATTTGGCTTACCGATAATAGCAACTGATACAGGTTGGGTTTTTTCCACTTCCCGCTGGTAAGGTAAAAGATAGGTTATTATTTTATCTAATAATGTATTGATATTTTTACCGTGCAAGGCAGAAATAGGAATAGGTTCACCCAGCCCTAATCTATAAAAATCGGCTAACAAGACCTCATTCAAATTATCTAATTTATTTATAACTAAGAGGGTATTTTTTTGTGTTTTTAATAACAGGTGGGAAATTGTGGTGTCCTGCCAGATAAGTCCATCTTTTGCATCACATAGAAATAATATCAAATCCGCCTCAGCAATCGCCACATCTACTTGTTTTTTTATTAATGTCTGGAATTTTTCTTCTAATGGCGAGCCAATGCCACCAGTATCAATTAGTGTCCATTCAATTCCTTCCCAATCGACATTGCCATAATTTCTATCTCTGGTAACCCCGGGGGTGGCGTCAACTATTGCTTTTTTTTGCTGAATTAATCGATTAAAAAGGGTTGATTTCCCGACATTAGGTCTGCCAACAATTGCTACGACTGGTTTATTCATAACACGGTAATGATACTACATTATTTTCTGCTTGTCAACAAAATTTCCAATTGACAATATTTCTTAAATATGATATTCTGATTAACAATGGATAAGAGATTAAAAGTCGGTGTAGTTGGTAGTGGGCATATGGGTAGTTACCATGTGCGACTTTATAGTGAGTTATTAAATGTTGAGTTAGTGGGGGTTGCGGATATTAATGAAAAGCAGGTTAATCAAGTCGCCAGCCAGTATAATACTACACCGTTCACTGATTATACAAAATTATATGACAAAGTTGAGGCAGTAAGCATTGCTGTGCCAACAAGTGCTCATTATCGAGTTGGGAAGGATTTTTTAGAAGCAGGAATCCCTGTCCTCATCGAAAAACCTATCACTAATAATCTAACAGAGGCTAAGGAATTGATAGAATTAGCCAGAGAAAAAAACATAATTCTCCAGGTAGGGCATGTAGAACGATTTAATACCGCAGTTTTGGAATTGAAGAAGATTGTTAAAGACCCAATTTTTATAGAATGTAGGCGGCTTGGACCTTATAACAGACGAATAAATGACACGGGCGTAGTCTTAGATTTGCTTATTCACGATATTGATATTGTCCTGGGTTTAGTTAATTCACCAATTAATGAAATAAATCTTGCGGCTAAATCTATCTATTCTGAATATGAAGACATTGCTAATGTTCAAATTATCTTTGACAATGGTTGTATTGCTACCTTAACGGCCTCAAGGGTAACTGAAGATAAGATTAGAACATTAGCCGTCACTCAACCAGATGCTTATGTTGTCTTAGATTATGCCGAGCAAGAGCTGGATATTTATCGCCAGGGAACTTCAGAATACATCATTACCCGAGAAGCGGTTGGCTATAAACAAGAATCATTTATTGAGAAAATCTTTGTCCATAAGGATAACCCATTAAAATTAGAATTGGTACATTTTGTTGATTGTGTATTAGACAAAACCGTGCCGATGACCCCTTTAGATGCCGAATTAAAGGCATTAGAGGTAACTTTACAAATTCAGGATAAATTAAAATTATAACGATGGAAATAACCTATTCTCCATTCTCTCACGGTGGAAATATCTATAGATTTGGGAAAGATGTAATTGACTTTAGTGCTAATATCAATCCTTGTGGATTCTCATCTCAAGTAAAAAAGACGATTTATAAGAATCTGGATAAAATCATTCACTATCCTGATACAGAGGCAAAGATTACCACCCAAAAGATTGCCAGATTCTGGCAGATAAAGGAAGATAATATCCTTGTGGGAAATGGCTCAGTTGAACTTATTTATCTTATTGCCTTAACCTATAAACCAAAAACCGCTATTATCCCTCAACCCACTTTTTGTGAGTATGAACGAGCATTAAAAACGGTCAATTCTAATATTAGATTTGACCAACTTCAAGAAAAAGAAGGATTTAGGCTGAATTTATCCTCTCTGTCTGAGGCAGAGATTCTTTTTGTTTGCAATCCGAATAACCCAACCGGGAATCTTGTTCTAAAAAACCGCCAGCAAATTGAGAAACTGACGATTAACAAATTAGTTGTTGTGGACGAATCCTTTATGGATTTTTTAGCCGATGAAAAAAAACACACCTTAATCTACGAGGCAGTAAAATCCAGGCAAATTATTGTCCTGCGGACTTTTACCAAATTTTTTGGAATACCAGGCTTGAGAATTGGGTATTTAGTGGCTCACCCAGAAACAGTTTCTACCTTAAAAGAATATCAGATGCCCTGGAATACTAACTTGCTGGCTCAATTAGCCACTGAGGTAATATTGGATGACTCTGCATTTATAAAAAAGACATACCAACTCATAGAGAAAGAAAGGGAGTTTCTGTTTAATGAACTGACCAAAATTAAAGGTTTGTTCCCTTATCCTTCAGTTACCAACTTTCTGTTGATTAGAATAGAAAAGGATAGTGTTACTTCTTCAAATTTAGTCAATGACCTGATAAAAAAAGGGATTTTGGTAAGAGATTGTAGTAATTTCAGGTATTTAGACAATAAATATATTCGTTGTGCCATCCGCGAGCATAAAGATAATATTAAACTTATTGAGGCATTAAAGGAAATTTTTCCCAATGAAGTATAAAAGTAGGTAAGCGTTCAGGTGGTGTAACAAAAGGAGATGTGGAGATTAAGGAGATAGGGAGATATTATTAAAAAAATTGAAATTAATAGAAACTAATAGAAATTTATGGAAATTTGGGTGGTGTCTGAAAATAACGCTAATAGTGAAATCTATGCAGATTTGGTGTAAAAAAGGGGATAAGGAGATAAAGGGAGATATGGAGATTATTCATTGTAATTTGCAAAATTTTAGAATGAATTTATCTCCTAATCTCCATAATCCCCATATCTCCTTTTCTTACACTATTTCAACCTTTATGCTAGATTAAGACACCACCGAAATTTGTTGTTTTCCACAATCAGTTTCTACCTATTTCTATAAATTTCAATCTATTTCTATTATCTTATCTCCATATCGCCCTTATCTCCTTATCCCCTTTCTTACACTTTTGATATATAGCCTGAACGGTTACAAAAGTAGACACCTCTG
>JBFLYA010000200.1 GCA_040757115.1 bacterium
TGTGGAAAACAACAAATTTCCATAAATTTCTATTAGTTTCTATTAATTTCAATTTTTTTAATAATATCTCCCTATCTCCTTAATCTCCACATCTCCTTTTGTTACACCACCTGAACGCTTACAAGTTTGGCTACTAATATTTTAACCCCTAAAATAAAAAAGGGGTAAACAATCAAAATCGTCCACACGTCACGAAGTCCGATAATGATAGCTACCCCTCTTGCTGTGCAAAAAACACAGCAATAATAGTAGCCTCCTTCTTAGTGACGTGTGAGAGGATAAAAATCCTCTTTTAAGAAAAAAGGCTATTAGCCTCTACTAAATTTATTTTGCCCAAAAACCTATTTATCTACATTTCATTATACCAGATTACCTCCATGTTGTCAACAAAAAATTCAGGCAAAATTAGAATTTTATCTACATCCCTCCTTCAGGATAAAATTATCTGGATAATTCTCTCTGTCTCAGTTTGTGAATTTCTTGCCAGATAGTACCTTTATAGTAAGTAGAAAGGAACTGTTTTGCAGTCATTGTAAGGAAGGCATCAACCTGAAGTTTTTCGTAAATATCTCGATTATCAGATACTAAAATGTCAGCTTGACAACTTTCCGCAAAAGCAGCAATCAAAGCATCTCCCGTTTTTAGCCCTTCTTTTGAACAATATTTCTCAAATAGTTCCCTGGAGACAGTATATAAAGGGCCAAATATAATTTTATGTGAAGAGCTTATGAGACGATAAAAATCTTTTGCTAAATTATCGGGTAAATTCCTTTCGACTTCATCCCGTATAATCTCGGGAACAAAAAGGCTAAAGTCCGGAATTGAGCTTATCATCTCAGGCAACATACTAATAAGATCAATAGAGTCCTTGGCTCCGGACTTTCTATTTAACCCAAATATGTATTCGTTGCTATCCAAAATAAGCCGAATACTTTTCTCGCCAGAGTTCTTCTCTTGTTTGTCTGAGCCTTTTGATAACCTTTTCACCTTTCAACCTTTGCATATCTTTTTCATTCATTCTGTCTCTTATCTTTTCAATTGCCTCTGCACACCTTTGACTATCTAAGGAATCTTTAGCTGGGTAGAAAACAGGGAAATAATAAACCATTTCTCGTCTCAGTCCTTCACATATAATCTCCTCAATACTCGAAAATATCTGAGCATCTACTAACTGCTTTGAATCTTCATATAAATGCTTTGGGATATTGACTTCAATATGTTTTAAAGACATTACCTTCACCCCCTGACTATGGTCATTATAACATCATTAAACAAAGTTGTCAATAGAAAATTAAGGATTACGCTTAAATTAGAGTTTTATCTATCTCTCTTCCCAGTTTTGAATCTTCAAATAAAAAGGGCATTTTTTACATTCTTGTAAGGTGTGGTTATGACAACAGGCTGGATTTTTTACCTCAAAACAATTCTTACTCTGCCTGTACGCCTCGCACATTAAATAGAAACTTGCAGGACAACCCTTGATATTAAAGCATTTATTCATTATCTCTTCCTCCTCTTTTTAAGTAATCGAATTAATCGAATAAAACAAATTCGTAAAAATACGAAGAATTCGTTAAATTCGTTAGATTTGGCTACTAATATTTTAACCCCTAAAAATAAAAAAGGGGTAAACAATCAAAATCGGCAACCCGACAGTAACACCGATAATGATCGCCACCCCTTACTACACAAAAGTGTAGTTTAAGATAGCGACCTTCTTCTTACTGTCGGGTTAGAGGATAAAATTCCTCTTTAAGAAAAAGAGCTATTAGCCTATACTAAATTTATTTTGCCCAAAAACCTATTTATCTATATTTTATTATACCAGATTACCTCCATGTTGTCAACAAAAAATTGGTGGTGTCTGAAAATAACTCTAATAGTGAAATCTATGCAGATTTGGTGTCCAAAAGGAATTTCCTCCAAAGAGCAAAATGCAAAACTCGTTTATAGTTTAGGGTTTATAGTGTATAGTTTATAGTTTATAGTGTATAGTGTATAGTGTATAGTCCTTCAACTATAAACTATCAACTATAAACTATCTTTGCCAAAGTTCAGTAAAATTATCTCTTTCCTTTCAGCGTTAAAATACTTGTAACTGTTCAGATAGTAATTCACCGCAGAGACGCAGAGAAACAGAGAGGAAAATATCTTTTTTTTTCGTGTTTTTCGGTGTTTAAAAAAGTTTAAAAACAGTTAGGTGAAAGTAAGTATTAAAAGATTAATAAACAACGAAAGACCCGAAATGCACAAAAAAAGGAAATTTCTGTCTCTGGTGAATAGATTTTAATTTTTTCTCTGCGTCTCTGTGGCATCTTGCGGTGAACGGTTACAAATACTTGAAGTCCTTTTTGAAATTTGATTTGTAATTTTGCATTTTGATATTTGATATTTAATATTTATTTATTGTCTCCCCAAATCCTATTTTGCAGAACCCTATACACTATTTTAACCTTTATGATAGATTAAGACACCACCCGAAAAAGCTATCATTGCCCAAAATTTTTCTTGACATCTCTTCAATCATGGGTTATAATTATATCAAAAGCGGGTAAGTCCTGCAGCGTACCGTGATGTTTCCTGCTGTAAGGTGGGTTAAGTCACGGAAGTATATGCTGTAGGGACCGCTTTTTTTATTAATATAATTTCTTTTCAATAGTTATCTTTTCTTTAATCAAGTCATAAAACCTTGAATCTTTCCACTCATAGTTTCGAAATATGTAACCGTTCACCGCAGAGACACAGAGACGCAGAGAAAAAATTAAAAACTATTTACCAGACGCAGAATTCCATCACGGATTTTCATCAGTGCAAGCTTTTGAGGACCGACATATCATGATTGATTAACAAATTTGGTTTTGATGTCCTATGTAGGACAATGATTGCATCAATAATCTTTTCTGTTATCTGATTTATTTCCATGTCTTCTCTGTTCCTCTGCGTCTCTGCGGTGAATTACCACCTGAACGGTTACAAAAAATTGTAGTTATTGTCAGACACTACCGAAAATTACAAGACATTAAATTCCATTTCGTGTCCTTCGTGCTCTTCGTGGTGAATAGTTACCTTTTGACTAACTGTTTTTAAGCCTTTTTAAACACCGAAAAACGCAAAAAAAAAGATATTTTCCTCTCTGTTTCTCTGCGTCTCTGCGGTAAATTACCACCTGAACAGTTACAGCTTTTTATTTAGCTGACCCAATTCGATATGTAATTTGAGCCTTTTGAGACATAGGTGGTAAAATAGCCTCTGCAACAAGGATAGGTTTTTCAAATTGTTTATTTTTAAAAGCGGCAACAATAACATCTTCTTTAATTCCAACCATAACACCTTTTCGTTTTAAGGCAGAGAGGACATCTTCTGGACCAAGCATTAAATTACCCTTTTGGGGAGGAATTATCGTAAAATAAGCCTTAAGTTTATCTTCTGATATATCAATTTTAACTTTTCCACCTATTTCTTGAGTAAGTTGCATAATACCAATTTTAACGGTTGTAGGAACATTTGTCTTACAGGCAGCTATTATTTTAGAAGAATCGATTCCAATAAAACCTTGTTGTTGTGCGGCAAGGATAATATTTTCCGGGCTCACCTTTTTCCCTGAGCCACTTGAAGAAATAATGTGGAGATATAAACCATCTTCGCGGTTTTCGAATTTAAAATTCCCATCTACTGGAGGACCATCTATATTATTTATCTCATTCCATTCTTTTTTCCAATGTTCAGAGGCACCTTGAGGAAATATTCGCAATATAGGTCGGTTAGAATATTCATTAGAAATTATTTCTCCATCTAACCCTTCAGCCGGCAAACCTAATAATTCAGCACCTTTTCTTTTTCCTTCTTCTAAAGATGCCGCCTGCACGATTACTGATGGTGAGAATTGAGGATGTTTAACCTTTTGTTTATGAGTATCTTCTTGAGAGGCAGAGTGGGTAAACTCGATTTTAGGTTCTTGATATTCAGTGGTTGTCATTCCGGATAGTTCTGCTTTAATCGTCAGGCGTTTCAATTTCCGTTTGGGAATCATTGTTCTTCTTCCCAATATCATTTTTACTTTGGGATAAAGTATTCCGTGGATTGAGATATTTCCGCCTTGCTGTATCTTTACTTCGGTTTGTATAGAGGTGCGTTCACTGCCAATGGTCATAGCGTTTATTTCTTTTTTGGCACAAACAACGCCACCAGCAATTATTCCTTTTCTCCCAGAACAAATTACCCTTTCTCCATTTACTTTACACCCAAGTAATGCCCCTTCTATTAAAATATAGCCTTTTGCCTCTAATGATGATTCTTTAGCCGAGCAAGATTTAATATTCTCTTGTGCAATTATAGTTGCATTTCTAACTTCTTGTTTTATTTCTACGGTTCCACCTGAATCTATTTCAGCATCTGCTACAGAGCCCGCGATACTAACATCGGCGGTAGCGTGTATTTTAAATTTCCCCTCCACACTGCCTGAAACTTTCACCTCGCCATCAAAGTCAATATTCTCCTCTACATCTTTAGTTATTTGAAGCACTCTTTGGACATCTACGCGGTTTCCCTGCCACCTGATTTTTCCAAAAGAGGCGGAGTAAATCCGCAACCCATCTTCAGAGGCATAAACATTCATTCCTAAAATAACAGGAATATCCTCTCCCAGCTGAGGTAATAATTCTTCGCCGGTAACCGTTAATCCTGGTTTACCGAGGGCAGGTGGTTTTTTTACGGCTAATAATTGTCCCGGGATAGCATCATCCCCTAATGCTTCTATCTCCCAGGCCAGGTGAGTATCAACTTGTTCTTCCATTTAACCTAAATTTGCAGTTTCCTTTTCAAGTCGTTCAATATGTCCTCTTCCCAGAGCTTTTACGGCACAACCTAATTTCAAGTACTGCTTGATTTTTACATCGGATAAAATGCCAAAACAATCAACGATTGCCACGGATTTACCCACCAACTTCACTAAATTTTCAGGATTAATATCAAGGTAGTGTTTATGTTTAACGGCGAATATAACGCCGTCAACATCTTTAAGATTTGAATCTAAGTCATTCTGGATTTTGAGGTTTTGAAGATTATCCTGATATTTAAAAAATCGAGCTAATGAATGACCTGGAGCAGGATAGGTATCTTGTTTTTCAAATTCCCACCAATGTTGGAGATAAGGGTCATGAACCGAGATTTTAGCACCCATCTCTGTGAGTTTTCGGACAATAACCTCTGAACCACTATATCGTGTATCGCCTACATCTTCACGATATGCCGCACCCAATAGAAGGATTTTTGAGTTACTAACCTTTTTACCCATTTTTTTCAATGCCATTTCCATCAATTCTGCCACATGTAATGCCCTTGTATCATTAATATTAATAGATAAGGGTGTTATCTTGAAAATATCATCTTTAAAATTAAGGATATTTTTATATGCCCAAACGCCTAAAGCCCCATCTTTTGGCAAACAATAACCACCAACACCAGGTCCTGGAAAGATAATATTATTATGTGTAGGGCGGATTTTGATTGCCTCAATAACCTTGGTCAGGTCAACACCATTTCGTTCGGCAAATAAGCTCCATTCATCCAAAAAGGCTAAGATAGTTGCCCGGTAACTATTTTCAATGATTTTTGTTGTTTCTGATTCGACTGGTCTATCCAGAACAGTTAAAGGATATTCATCGGTATTTAGCACCTCATTTAAAAATTTAACTACCCGCCTTTTGCTTTCTTGATTTATACCGCTACAAACTCGCCAGAAATCACGGATTGAGCTAATGTAATTACGACCTGGCATCACCCGCTCAAATGAATGAGCCAATAAAGGTTCTGTTTCAATATTCCGCTTTTTGAATTCCTCTTTTAATATTGGATACGCAACAAACTCAGTTGTGCCTGGAGCCACAGTTGTTTCTATCAAAACCAGGGCATCAGCTGGCATTTTTTCGCCAATTACTCTTAGCGACTTTTCTAATGCGGCCATATCTGTATTTCCAGTTGAAATATCACCCAGAGATTCTTTCATATAGTCACATTGGACATCGACCACGATTACATCAGCTAAACTAAACGCATAGCCAGTAAAGGTAGCAATTAATGTTTCTTTATCCCGAACACATCGCAAAATCATTGGTTCTACTTCCGGGTCTTCTGCTTTGACGGGTGAAATGCCTCGGTTAAGATAAGGGATTTTCCAGTATGAGCGAGGTGAAGGTCTTTGCATGCCAATAACAAATTTTTGTGGTTTTTTTGTTTTTTTATCGACACTATCAGCAATGATTGCCGCCATAACCGCACCAACAAAACCAATTCCAACAACAACAACAATTTCATATCCTTCCGCTCGTTTTTTACCTACAATTTCATCTAACCGTTTATATTCAGCCAGATAATCATCCTGTGTTGGAAGCAAAAACTTTTCTCCATTTGGGCTTACTGAATACTCCATAATATTTTACCTCCTTTGTTTTGGTAATTGGTAACTGGTGAATGGTAATTAGTTACCAGTTACCATTTAACCGATTACTTACTTTATAATTTCGTGAAGCCCTATTGTGTAAGTATTCAATCCTGAGATATCAGGAGTCAGACACTGAAAGTCTACTTTTCAGAACTGGAATTTAATTTCTTGACAATTCTCTAAATATAGGATAAAATATACCTCCAGGACGAGGAGAAACGCTCATGCCCACAGGGATGGACACAAAGTCTTATGGTGAAATGTCAAGTAAAAAATTAAGTTTTTTTAAAAATATTTTTCTTGACTTATATCCCTAAAAAGGCACAAAAATAGTATGTTCGGATACAAGTGAATTTTTTAAATA
>JBFLYA010000201.1 GCA_040757115.1 bacterium
AATCTTTATATCCGGGGGTGGGTCAATTCTCATTGCCAAATTTGTTCATTTTTGATCTGATTTTTTTACATGGGTGGGTCAATTTCCATTGCCAAAAGTGGGTCAATTTTGGTTTGCCATTAACAACTTATGAGAAGAATTTGAGTGCAGAGGAGATAATCGAATCTTATAAAGACCTACAAGATGTAGAGAGAGCATTTCGGAGTTTAAAGGCACCATTAGAAGTTCGACCTTTTTATCACCATAAAGAGGAAAGAGTGAAAGCTCATGTGTTTATCTGTGTTTTGGCTTATATCGTGCAAAAAGTAGTAGAGAAGATGTTACGGGAGGGAGGTATTAATGTAACAGGCGAAAGGGTTTTTAGTCTGTTTAAACAGATGGGAATAGGTGTTATGAAGGTAGGAGGAGAATCTTATGCTTATACAAGTGAACCTACTTATATGCAAAATAGGATTTTGAAAACCCTCAAGATAAAATCTCCATCACGGATAATTATGGAAGAGAAAAACAGAAAGAGCCACATGTAGTGACAATCTTAAAAATTAAGTGTAGTAATATCAATATGTTACAAATTTTGCTGTTGAATGTGAGTCGTAACTATTTACTCAAGTGAAGTGTAACAAAGGAAAAAGGGGAAATAAGAAAAATGGGAAAGGGTGAAATATTTGGGTTATGGTTAAGAAACCAGTAGAGAAATTGGGTTGAGAAGTTAGTGAAGGGAAAGACCAATTTCCTTTCCCTTATTTACACCTTCAGATGGCTAAAGTGTTACACCATGGCAAATACCCCGTTTAGAGTTTTTAATAAAGTCTATCAGATAATTAATTTCAGGAGAGGGGGGTAATTCTTGCTCTATTTTTTTTAGAGCTTGAGAAGTATTAAGTTTAGAGCGATAAAGGATTTTGTAAGCAGATTTGAGGTTATTGCGGATTTCTTGTGAAAAACCTGCTCTTCGTAGCCCGACAGAATTTATCCCATGAATGACTAATGGATTACCATCAGCTAAGATATAAGGCGGGACATCTTGAGTTACCTGCGATAATCCACCAATCATAGCATAGCTACCGATTCTACAAAATTGATGAATTCCGACTAATCCTGAGATGACCGCTTTATCTTCAACCTTCACATGGCCAGCTAAGAGGGCACCATTAGTTATAATTACGCCTGAGCCTATTTCACAATTATGAGCGATATGGCTATTAGCCATCAGATAATTGTCATTGCCAATAACTGTTTTTTCTTTTTCCTTCCATCCGCGATGAATAGTAACATACTCTCTAATAATATTATTATCTCCAATGATACAATACGATTCCTTGATTTCATAATTTTTGATTTGAGGTTCATGACCAATAACACAGCCCATGTGGATGGTGCAGTTTTTGCCAATCGTGGTCCAGCCGTTTATAATAACATTAGCCCCGATTTTAGTCCCTTGCCTGATAGTCGCATTTTCTTCAATGATACTAAAAGGACCAATTTCTACATCATCTTCTAATTTTGCCTTTGGATGGATAATTGCCGTTGGATGAATCATCTCGACTCCTTTTCAGATACAGCAAACATTAATGTTGCCTCAGCGGCTAATTTATTCTCTACATAAGCTTTTCCTTCCATAACCCCAACTTTTTGTCGAATTTTAATTGGAACTACTTCAAACCGCAATTGGTCTCCCGGGATAACTGTTTTACGGAATCTTGCATGGTCAATTCCTGTAAAATAAACAATCTTACCCGCATGTTCAGGTTCAGAGAGCATAAGAACACCTGCAACCTGTGCCATTGCCTCAAGGATAAGTACTCCGGGTATAACCGGATGTCCTGGAAAATGTCCCTGAAAGAAAGATTCATTACAGGTAACATTTTTTATTCCCACTATTCTTTTGCCCCTTTCCATCTCAATAATACGGTCGATTAACAGAAATGGATATCGATGTGGCAAAATTTCTTGAATCTGTGTTATATCTAACATCTTTCTCTCCTTTTTTTACTAACTTAGAGTTCTGCAAAACTAAGAAACTGTAGTTTTTAAGCGGGTATTTAAAACCTCTATTTTTATCAATTTCCTCCAAAGAGCAAAATGCAAAACTCGTTTATAGTTTATAGTTTATAGTGTATAGTGTATAGTTTATAGTTTATGGTTTATAGTCTATAGTCCTTCAACTATCAACTATCTACTATCAACTATAAACTATCTACTATAAACTATCAACTATCAACTATCTACTATCAACTATCTTTGCCAAAGTTCAGTAAAATTATCTCTTTCCTTTCAGCGTTAAAATACTTGAAGCAAAGATATTACCAAATTCCTCCAACTCTTTGAGAAATCATGCTACTTCCTTTTTGAAATTTGATTTGTAATTTTGCATTTTGATATTTAATATTTGATATTTAATATTTGATATTTAATTGTTGTCTCCCCCAAATCCTATTTTGCAGAACCCTATACTAACTTTTAAAGTATATACCTGCTTAAATCCTCATCCTTAACAATATCTTCTAATTTTTTGCGGACATACTCACGGTCGATAATAATCTCTTTAGTAGAGATTTCTGGTGCCTCAAAGGAAATATCTTCAACTACCTTTTCAATAATCGTATGTAATCTTCTTGCCCCGATATTTTCGGTTCGTTCATTTATAGCATAGGCCATAGAAGCCATTTCGTCTATGGCATCTTCTGTGAATTTTATTTTTATTTCCTCTGTTTCTAATAAGGCAACATACTGTTTAATCAAGGCATTTTGAGGTTGAGTCAGGATTTGTTTAAATTGTTCTTCGGTTAATGTGTTTAACTCAACTCGAATTGGAAATCTACCTTGCAACTCAGGGATTAAATCAGACGGTTTGGAATTGTGAAAAGTTCCGGCGGCAATAAAGAGAATATGTTGAGTTCGCACAGGTCCATAGCGGGTATTGACCGTAGAACCTTCAACAATAGGCAATAAATCTCGTTGAACCCCTTCTCGTGAGACATCAGGTCCTCCTCCTGGCGTTCCACTACCGGCGATTTTATCTAATTCATCTAAAAATATTATCCCTTGATTTTCTACGCGGGAAATAGCCTCTTTAGTTACCTTTTCCATATCGATTATTTTTTGAGATTCTTCTTGAGCTAATATTCTTCGGGCTTCAGCAACCGTTACCTTTCGCTTTTTAATCTTTGATGGTAGAACGGTACTCAAGGCATCCGTTAGTCCCATATCTATTCCTTCTATGCCACTGCCGGCAAAAACCTCTATCATTGGTAGCACTGTTTCTTTTACCTCAATCTCTATCATTCTATTTTCCAGAACACCCTGACGGAGTTGCTCTCGCAATTTTTCACGGGTAGCGGCAAATCTCTCTTTGGTATTAACCTCTTCTGTCTCAGGTTCTATTTCCATAAATGGAATAAACGGTGTGGCAAGTTTCTTTCTGCCTCTACCTCTTGGAACAGGAAGAAGAAGATCCAGTATCCTTTCTTCCGCTAACTCATCCGCCTTCCCCTTAACCGACTCAATTGCCTCAGACTTGACCATATTAAGCGTCAGATTAGTCAGGTCTCTAACCATAGATTCCACATCTCGACCCACATAGCCAACCTCAGTGAATTTAGTCGCTTCTACCTTCAAGAAAGGCACTTTAGCTAAGTGAGCCAGCCGTCTGGCAATCTCTGTTTTACCGATACCCGTAGAACCTATCATAATGATATTTTTAGGTGCGACTTCATCTCGTAGTTCATCTGGTAGCCGTTGTCTGCGATAGCGATTTCGTAAGGCAATAGCTACAGATTTTTTAGCATCGTTTTGACCAATGATGTATTTGTCTAACTCTGCAACTATCTTTCTTGGAGTTAATTCATCCATTTATCTTCCCTCCTTGTTCATCTTCTTTTTTTGTCGTAGAGTCTCACTATTAGACCTATCTGACATATTCAACAGATGTCCTAATTTTTCCTTTTTTGTTTTCAGGTAGTCAACATTAAAAGGAGTTGGTAATATTTCTATTGGAACTCTTTCCACGACCTGTAATCCATAACCTTCTATTCCAACAATTTTGCGCGGGTTATTGGTTAATAATCTAATGGTGGATAGACCCAATTCCACCAGTATTTGAGCACCAATTCCATAATCACGCAAATCTCCAGGAAAACCCAATTCTTCATTTGCCTCAACCGTATCCAGTCCTTTATCCTGTAATTCGTAAGCCTTTATCTTATTCAGCAGTCCAATCCCTCTACCTTCCTGGCACATATAAAGTAAAACACCTTTTCCCTCTTTTTCAATCATTTTTAGGGCATAGTCAAATTGTGAGCCGCAGTCACATCGTGTTGATTTAAAGACATCACCGGTTAAACATTGGGAATGAACACGGACTAAAACATTTTTAGCCCCGGATACATCTCCTTTTATTAAGGCGACATGAATATGTTTATCTAAGAGAGATTCATAGCCGCACATTCTAAATTGACCATAAGCCGTTGGCAGGAATGCATCGGCTACCTTTTCAATCAATTTTTCCGAGCGTCTTCGATAATGAATAAGGTCAGCGATGGTAATAATTTTCAGGTGATGCAAAGCGGCGAATTTTATTAAAGATGGGAGTCGAGCCATATATCCGTCATCATCCATTATCTCACAAATTACCCCTGCGGGATAACAACCCGCTAATTTGGCTAAATCTACCGCCGCCTCTGTATGGCCGGCTCTTCTCAAAACACCACCTTCTACAGCCCGTAATGGAAAGATATGGCCAGGTCGTCTGAGGTCACCAGGTTTAGAATCAGGATTTAAGACAGTCTTTATTGTCTGTGCCCGGTCGTGGGCAGAAATGCCTGTTGTTGTTCCATCCTTAGCATCAATAGAAACTGTAAATGCGGTTTCTAAAATATCTGTTGGTTCTTTGACCATCGGATGGATATCTAACTCATCTAATCTCGAACCAATAACAGGCAGACAAATTAATCCTCGCCCATATTTAGCCATAAAATTTATATGTTCTGGGGTAACATATTCTGCCAGACAAACCAAATCCCCTTCATTTTCCCTATCTTCATCATCAACAACAATAATTAATTTGCCTTGTTTCAGGTCTTCAATAGCCTCTTTAATTTTATTAAACTTCATCTATACATACCCACAATCAGCAGGTTTGCAAAATTTTTCCATAGAGAATTTAATGGATTCAGGGGTCAAATAAAAAAGTAACTGTTCACCGCAGAGACACAGAGACGCAGAGAAAAAAATTAAAATCTATTCACCAGAAACAGAAATTTCCTTTTTTTTGTGCATTTCGGGTCTTTCGTTATTTATTAATCTTTTAATACTTACTTTTGACTAACTGTTTTTTAAGCCTTTTTAAACACCGAAAAACGCGAAAAGCACGAAAAAAAGATATTTTCCTCTCTGTTTCTCTGCGTCTGTGCGGTAAAGAATTACCTGAATGGTTACATAAAAAGATTGTTTTTCAACCGCTTAAACTTATCCCCTTTTGGATTGAAGTTCTTGCAAACCTGATTTATTTAAATATAATAATACCATAAAATAAGTTCGTTGTCAATTAAAAATTAGTTGACGGCAGCTAAAATGTTTGATATACTTACAAATAATGGAAATAAATCTGCTCAGGCAATTATTAGAAGGGGTTAAGGAAGGAAGATTAACGATAGAAGAGGCATTGCACAGATTAAAGTTTCTGCCATATCAAGGGTTAGAGGTTGATTCTGAGGTAGTTGCCCATATTGACCATCATCGAGCATTAAGAAGGGGATTTCCGGAGGTTATTTTTGGACAGGGTAAAAGAACCGTAGAGATAGTTGAGATAGTTAAATCAATGCTTAAACAAGGTAGTAATATTCTTATCACTAAAGCCTCTGAGAGGGTGTATCGTGCCGTTCATAAAATTGATATGCGGGCAGATTACAACAAACTTGCCTCAACCATAACCATAATTCAATCCCCAGTTACTCAAGATTTATCCTTACCATCTGTTTTAATTATTACTGCGGGCACATCTGATATACCTATTGCTGAGGAGTCTGCCGTCACAATAGAGATTATAGGGATAAAGACAGAAAAACTCTATGATGTTGGGGTAGCAGGAATTCATAGATTATTAAATCAGAAAGAAAAACTTACTCGGGCAGGAATAATTATTGTTGTTGCAGGGATGGAAGGGGCATTAGCCAGTGTGGTGGGTGGATTAGTCGATGTGCCAATTATCGCCGTGCCAACAAGTGTCGGTTATGGAGCAAGCTTCAGGGGACTTGCGGCATTATTAACGATGTTAAATAGCTGTGCCCCAGGAATAGCCGTCGTAAATATTGATAATGGTTTTGGCGCTGGCTACTTCGCCGGCATGCTCATTAAAAAAATAAATGAAAAAAATTTAGTTTGACATTTAAAAGATAATATGTTATATTATTAGCGAGTTATCAATAGGATTCTGCAAAATAGGATTTGGGGGAGACAACAATTAAATATCAAATATTAAATATTAAATATCAAATATTAAATATCAAAATGCAAAATTACAAATCAAATTTCAAAGAGGAAGTAGCAGGATTTCTCAAAGAGTTGGAGGAATTTGGTAATATCTTTGCTTCAAGTATTTTAACGCTGAAAGGAAAGAGATAATTTTACTGAACTTTGGCAAAGATAGTTGATAGTAGATAGTTGATAGTTGATAGTTTATAGTAGATAGTTTATAGTTGATAGTTGATAGTTGATAGTTGATAGTTGAAGGACTATAGACTATAAACCATAAACTATAAACCATAAACTATAAACCATAAACTATAAACTATAAAC
>JBFLYA010000202.1 GCA_040757115.1 bacterium
AATTTCCACTGATGGTACAGTTGGTAATCGCCGGCGAGCAGGAGTAGTAGCATCTAATCCCGCCGCCAGAATCGTTAGCTGAATTTCCACTGATGGTACAGTTGGTAATCGCCGGCGAGGAGAAGAAGTAGCAATAAATCCCGCCGCCAACAGAGTTAGCTGAATTTCCACTGATGGTACAGTTGGTAATCGCCGGCGAGGAGAAGAAGTAGCAATAAATCCCGCCGCCAACAGAGTTAGCTGAATTTCCACTGATGGTACAGTTGGTAATCGCCGGCGAGGAGAAGAAGTAGCAATAAATCCCGCCGCCATGCTCCTCATTAGCTGAATTTCCACTGATGGTACAGTTGGTAATCGCCGGCGAGGAGGAGTCGCAATAAATCCCGCCGCCAGAACCGTTAGCTGAATTTCCACTGATGGTACAGTTGGTAATTGTTGGTGAGGAGGAGTGGCTGCAATAAATCCCCCCGCCCACCCAAGCAGCTGAATTTCCACTGATGGTACAGTTGGTAATTGTCGGCGAGGAGTAGGACTCGCAATCAATCCCGCCGCCAGAATCGTTAGCTGAATTTCCACTGATGGTACAGTTGGCAATTCTCGGCAAGGAGTAGTAGCAAAAAATCCCACCGCCATGCTTATTAGCTGAATTTCTACTGATGGTACAGTTGGTAATTGTTGGTGAGGAGAAATGCCAGCAAAAAATCCCGCTGCCATAGTCAGCTCGTCCATTCTGTATTGTAAACCCACTCAGAACCGACTTAGTTCCCTCGCGAGAATTAAAGGTTACCACACTACCACTGGCATTGCCGTCAATTATGGCACTGGTTGTGCCATTTACGGATTGGACGGTGATGGCTTTGCCCAGAAAATTGATGTTCTCAATATATGTCCCATCATCTACTAACACCGTATCTCCACCTATCGCCGCCGTAATTGCTGATTGAATAGTCGGATACTCTGATGGAACATGCAATACACTTGCCTCTACCAGCACACCATAACTCACCATCACTACACTAAACCCTGCACTTTTCAAAACTCTTATCAATGTCTTTTTCATTTAATCTTAACCTCCTTTTTTCATAAGTAGAAAGTAGAGAGTAGAGAGATTTTGGGACAGGTCATTTTAGTGTGAAATCTTGCGGTCGAAAAAACCTGTTTTCCTTCACCTGATTACCGATTAATTGCTCTCTTACTTTCCTTACCCGGTGGTCAGTTTTACATCTGACCATTTTACAAAAAAGTGTAAGCGTTCAGGTGGTGTAACAAAAGGAGATGTGGAGATTAAGGAGATAGGGAGATATTATTAAAAAAATTGAAATTAATAGAAACTAATAGAAATTTATGGAAATTTGTTGTTTTCCACAATCAATTTCTACCTATTTCTATAAATTTCAATCTATTTCTATTATCTTATCTCCATATCACTCTTATCTCCTTATCCCCTTTCTTACACTTTTGATATATAGCCTGAACGGTTACAAAAAAGTTTTATCTCTTCATACTCATCACCTCCTTTTTATCCAGTTATTGTGAAAAATATTATTATATAGTATGCCACAGATATGGAATTATGTCAACAGAATTTTCTTCTGAAAATAATCCGCAGATTTCGCAGAGGACACAGATTTTTATTTTTTTATCTCCCTGCTGGCGGGGGATTAAGGGGTTAGGGGGTTCTTTTATTCCCGAATCCCGAGCCCCGAGTCCCGAGTCCCTTAATTTTCATCCCCCTTTGTGTCCACGCTGTGGACATGACCGTTTCTCCTGAAGTTAGCGAACTTCCCTTTACATATTATCAATCAAGTAACCGAATTCTCTAAGTCTTTTTTTGACCTTGCCAAGATTGCTTTTATCAATAAGAATACAGTAGTCTTCCGCCTTTAAGATATATTTCTTTAATACCTCATCTGTGGCAATCAAAGAAATCAATTCTTTGTCTTTTTTCAATCTATAGACAGCCATTTTCTCCTCGCAGTTTAAAGGATTAATCTTTTCTAATATTTCATTCAAAAAATTATGCCAGATTTCAGGTAAATTTGAGGAAATTTGTCCTTTGAAAAACTCAACCTTTCGTTTTATATCTTCCTTAGAATTACAATCTTTAAAAAAGGATTCATAATCTACTTTATAATGATTATCGCTTATTGGAGTAGCTACCTTTTCCAAAACCATCCTTTTTAATCTATCAGTTCCTTCTATATGGATAATCAATCTCCTCTCATCAAGAATAATATTGGTTTTTTCTTCCTTAATCTCTACCTCATATTTTTCAATCAAACCTAAGATATAAGCCCCTAATTTTGTCAATCGGACATATTGCAACCCGTCATAAATAGAAAGATAGGGATGGTCTTTTTCTTGCAAAACTTCATTTTTGGGAAGATTATAGGCAATATCAACTATCCCAAAGGTGGCAAAAAGGAACATAACGGTCTTCACAAAAGGAACTATAACGGCATCTTTATAAATCTCATTGGAAATACGAATATTTTCAAGGTAATGGCCATAAGTTCTCGGCGTCTCTCTGGTATAATAAAATTCCCATTTTGTGTGAATATTAATTAACTCTAAATAGATACCTTTAGCCCGGGCATATTTGACTAAATTTTCACAACAGACCCAGGAAGAGAGAGGAAGACCTCTTAAGAGTTCAAAAAGTGATTCTCTTACCTTTTGTTCTCTACCCTTGTAGTCATCATACTCAAAATAATATCCTTTATTTTTTAGATAAGACAACAATTGATGTAATTGGTAGTTTTCAGAATTCTGGTTATAAAAGAAGCGGGTAAAGAGTTCTTTCAAAAATTCAGGTGAGGTATCAACATTTTTCAGCGGTATCTTCTGCAAAAGATTGATAATGAATCGAGTTTTTATATAGTCTAATTCCCTGTCCTGATGCTCATAAAACTCTTTTATCCCACAATAGGTAGCCATTTCTTTAAGTGCTGTCTTAAGAACCTTATCTCCAACTTTTAACTCACCATGTTTTAAATAGTTAGACCAAAGTTTTATTTGTCTTATTACCTCGTCATTATCTTCATAGAGAAAATCTGTCTTCTCGATTTTATCAAGTGAAATCAACTCATACTCTTTTGGAAAAGGCAGGTGTTGTTTAAATATTTTTCTTAATGGCTCAGGAAGATAGAATGACAACTTCGTTAAGGGATAATCATAGGTTGAGTGAATTGGAAATAGCAGATAATCGTTTTCAACACTTTCTGCTGGATTCTGATAGTAGCGTCTGTCTCCTTTTACTATCCTTATGTTAAGGTGTTTCTCAAGGTTTTCAAGTTTATGTTCTCCTCCCTCCCAGATGAGGATATGAAATAGTCTTTTTGCCTGAGGAGGCAGACACAAAACCAGTTTATTGAATAGTTCCCTGTCAGAATAAATTTTAGCCAGAGCCCTAACCAGAGTCAGTTTTTTTAAGTTACCTAAGTCCTTTTCACTAAAAAAGTATCTTATATAGCGAGTGTATAATTTTTTAAGTATATCGGTAGGATATATCTTCTCGACCATTTTTTCTATCGGGTTCAATTCTGGTGGTGCTGGTTTTTGGGATGATTGCATATTTCTATAATGCGGTACTGATGACCTGAGTGATTCCATTTCCTCTATAATATCAATCCAATCTTGCTGATATATCATCTCATCCTCCTAATACAAACTCTATATCTTGATTATCCAGGGGTAACCGTTCAGGCTATATATCAAAAGTGTAAGAAAGGGGATAAGGAGATAAGAGTGATATGGAGATAAGATAATAGAATATAGATTGAAATTTATAGAAATAGGTAGAATTTGATTGTGGAAAACAACAAATTTCCATAAATTTCTATTAGTTTCTACTAATTTCAATTTTTTTTAATAATATCTCCATAATCCCCATATCTCCTTTTCTTACACCACCTGAACGCTTACATCCAGGGTTTTCAGTGACAATCCATCACTTGAAATCAAAGACTCAAAAAGCACCTTTTTCCTCTTTTCGTAACTATTTGTAACAAAGGAAAAAGGGGAAAATCAGGGAAAATAGCCACTCCTTACTATTTTCAAACTCAGGCACTTATTAGGCAAGTCTATCCTGAATCTGGCCTCCAGATTCTGATAATAAACTCTTGCTCCCTCTCTTCAAAATCAGGCTCTTTGCCGGTCTGTTCTTTTACAAGCCTAATCATCCTAGGAATACCAGTTCCAATCTCTGTCATCCTGTGCTCTTTAGCTAACAAGGAAACGATAAGGGGATTCCGATGGAGAGGGAATCCTAACTTAATATTATCAATAGTAACTGAATTAGGGAGTTTGCCCGGGCTTTTTATCTCTATTCTATTGTCAAAGATAAATATTCTGTTCTGGGACGGCAGTTGATAATTTCGATGGGCAATGGCATTTATGACCGCTTCTCTTAAGGCTTCAATTGGGATTTCAAATCGAGGTTCTTCCTTTTTAAAACCCTCTATCTTTGTTTCGGCTCTTAAATAATCCTTTAAGATTCTCTCTGTCCTTTCAATCTGCTCAATAAGTATTCCTTCTATATCCTTCTTATCAAAGGTTTCGCCAATGTCATTACCGTAAAACCGCACTATCGTTATCTTACAGTAGGGAAACTGATATTCCGGATGCTTTCCAAAGAAAAGCAATCCTCCAATAGTAGTAACCATATCCCTTTCATAAGGGGTTAATATCTTCATATTTTTTAAGAGGTCGTCAGTCCTTATCCCAAAATCTCCAATTCCACAGCCAAAAGATTTCTTTATAAACCTTTCAACATATTTAAGGTCTATATCCTCAATAGAGGTATTGGGAACAGCCAACTCGTCGTAATATATAGACTTAGATGCTTCAAATAGTCGCATAAGTTGTTCTCTGCTTGTTATTAGATTTCCCCCTTCTGTATTGGCAAAGGCAACTATTCTAGCCGCCAGGTCATCAGGATGAGCCTTTTCTTCTTTGAATTCGGTAAAAGAATCCTCACCCTTTTTGATTATCTCTAACAACTCAATCTTATTCATCATAACCTCCTAAAATCATTCAAAACCTATATGTTATGTTCTGATTCTATCAATAGATTTTCGACGATATTGCTTCCTTCTTCATCCTTTAAATATACTATACATCATAGTCTTAATTTATGCAAGTAATTTTTTTTGCAAAAAAGAAGTAGTTGACAATCTGAAGATTATGTGGTATATTCTAATTAGGACATATGTATTATAATAATTGGAGGTGATGATAATGGCAAAGGAATTAACCGAAAAACAGCAGCAGGTATTAGACTATATCATTGAGAATATTCAAAGATGTGGTTATCCACCTACGGTAAGAGAGATACAGAGTCATTTGGGACTAAAATCTCCCTGTGCACCTTTTGTCCATCTCAAGGCGTTAGAGGAGAAAGGCTACCTCAGAAAAATCCCAACCAAACCCAGAGCTATAGAATTGTTGGTTGAGCATAAAAGACAAAGTTTAGAGGATGAGTATGTGAAGGTTCCAAAACTAGGAAGGATTCAGGCAGGTTTACCGTTACTTGCTTTAGAGAATATTGAAGGTGAGATTATCCTGGGTAAGGATTTAGTCAGGACTAATAAATGTTTTGCTCTCAAGATAGAAGGGGATAGTATGATTGAGGCAGGGATTTTACCAGGGGATTATGTCATTGTCGGGAGACAAAAGATAGCCGATAATGGAGATATAGTTGTGGCACTTATTAGAGGAGAGGATACTACCGTGAAATATTATTATTTTAAAAGCACATCATTGGTGAGATTAGAGCCAGCGAATTCTAAGATGGAACCAATACTGGTATCTGCAGAGGATATAAAGATTGCGGGGAAAGTCATTGGTTTGTATAGAAGATTTTAGAAGAAAGATACTTTTGATATGTATAGGAATTTCCTTTGGGGACGCAAATGAACGCAGATTTACAGGATTTAAATTTTTATTATCCTGATAATCTGGGTTTATCTGCGTCCCATAAAGAAGATTTGAAATGTACGGAATGTGGTGGTAATATGCGGATTGTTGAGATTGTCTGCAAAGAAGAGGATATTGAGGGAATCCTAAAGACTATGCCAGGGGCTAAGAGATGGTTTTATAATGGTTCCTGTCATAGTCTTCAGGATTTACTGCAATCTTTTAAAGAGGGGGTTGAAAAAGTCCTCGCACCCAACAAGGGATTAAAACTAATAAGTAATTATTCCTTGACAATTTCTCATCTACTCTCACCTAAGAATTTTTTAATTTTTTTTTATTTAATAGAGAGATAAATAAACTCGTGGCAAAAAGACCATACTGGTTTTTTCTTTAGTTAGTCTTCAAAGGAGAGATGAGGAAAAAGAAAGAGTAAGAAAAATAAAAAGTAAGGATAAAAAGGAGAGGTTCAAATTCAAAGAGGTAGGCAGTTTTGCAGTTTTTAGAAAATTCACCCCCAAAAACTACCCCCCTTTCCTAAAAAATGACTTTTTCAACACCCTCCTAAAAATTTATTGACAAAGATAGAAGTTTAGTATATACTCATAGATGATGAAGAAGAAATGGCATCCGTATTTCTCAAATGTATTAAAACATCTACTCGAACCTAAAGGGTTTAGTGTTGAAACAGAGGTTGAAGTTGGCAAAATGCCATTAAGGATAGATATTGTGGTCATTAAAAAGGGCAAGGATGCGGATGTTAAATCTTTACCTCTTGTATTCCAATCATTTACTGATTATAATGTTATTGAATATAAATCACCTGGGGATAGATTCACCCGGAATG
>JBFLYA010000203.1 GCA_040757115.1 bacterium
TTCCACAATCAATTTCTACCTATTTCTATAAATTTCAATCTATTTCTATTATCTTATCTCCATATCACTCTTATCTCCTTATCCCCTTTCTTACACTTTTGATATATAGCCTGAACGGTTACCTTTTAAGGAATCAATGCGTTAATTTTCGCTGAGAATTGCTGATTCTTTTTATAGACGGTATTAAGTCAAAGTCTTCGTCGTATGAAAAAATATCTGAAAGATTATTATTAAGCATATAATTGATAATAAAAGAATCGTTGTAGTTAAGTAGTCCCTTATGTTCTTTTAAGGTAGTCATTATTGAAAAATGATATGATTTTATATATTCACTTACCCATAAAATTTTGTCAAAATAAACTGTTTCCATTTTTGATAGGGCAACTATAAAATTTTCTGGTTGGTTTTTACTTTCAAAACGTTTAGCCAAAACATTAATTGATTCATTAATAACAATATCTAAAATAATGAAGTTGGTATTTTCAGGTAAATTGGTCAAAATTTCTTTTGTGGTTTTAAACCATTTGTCATTTTCATCAATAATGGAAATCAATACATTTGTGTCAAGAATTATATTATTCATTATATATATCCTCACATTCTTTGACAGCATCTCCGCCTACTGCACAAACAGTTCCTTTTTTAAGTAATTCTTTAGTTGAAATTCCTGGGACTTTTTTTTGCTCAGATATATCAGTTCTAAGTGAATATTTAGCCACTAAATAACCATAGAAATCAAATAATTCCTGTTTGGCAATTGGCGGAAGGATAGAAACATTAAAATTGTCTATATATTCAACGGTTTGCATTGAATGCCCTCCTTATCAAAAATCAACTTGTTAAATATATTATAACCTTATAAGATAGAAAAGTCAATAAAAATATATTAAATGCCTGTGATTCAGACACTGGACATCAGACACAAGACTATAGATTCTATTTATGCAGGAAATTAGTGACATTTGGGAAACCATCCTCAAAACTTCACTCCCTGAATTTTTCCTAAGCCTTACCTATAATCAGTGACTATGTCAGTGTCAGTATCAGTTAAGGAAATGTTTTCAACACTTCCAACTCTTCCAACATTCTTCTGCAATTTCTGCCCGCTTTAGTCTGATGTCTATAATCTACTGTCTGAATCACAGTATTAAATGCCACTGATTCAGAAATGCGGTTGCAAAATTTGTAAGTGTTCAATTGGTGTAAGAAAGGAGATAGGGAGAGAACAGAGGAAGATAACTGACATTATCCGAAAAATATAACTTTGTAACCGTTCACCGCAAGATGCCGCAGAGACGCAGAGAAAAAAATTAAAATCTATTCACCAGAGACAGAAATTTCCTTTTTTTTGTGCATTTCGGGTCTTTCGTTGTTTATTAATCTTTTAATACGGACTTTCGACTAACTGTTTTTAAGCCTTTTTAAACACCGAAAAACACGAAAAAGACGAAAAAAAAGATATTTTCCTCTCTGCGAACTCTTGCGTCTCTGCGGTGAATTACTATCTGAACAGTTACCCGTTGTCTCTGGTGGTCGGCGGCAACAAGTTGTCAGGCGGTTCTCTTTACGGCAAGAAGTGAGGTTCATCCCTGATAGCATCCAAACACTCATCTAAAGATAACTCGGTGTAGAGCTCCCACCATTGTTGTGTGTGTCTCATGTATGAAAGATTAAAACATTCATTGCCAATATATTCCAGACGAGCAAATTTTGCCTCAAAAAATGGTGAAATGGCATATGGACCAGGACAGGCATACTTTGCACAAAAATAAAAATAGTTTCGATACCATTTCGAGTAAATATCTACGATGTAGTTATATCGCTCATCTTTAGAAGGAACCTTGATGTGATTCGGTTTCAGAACAGTCTCAATGAGATTGTTTGCCTTTGTCTCCACATTCGCCTTAACGGCATCTGGTACCCTGGGTTTAGATTGTTTTGAAGCACTGAAGCCCCACATTTTTATTGCCATGTTTACCTCCTCCTGGGAAAAAACTGTAATTCAAGGATTATTCTGATAGCCTGAAGTCAGGTGTAACTGTTCAGCCACGGATGAACGCGGATGAAACAGGGAAAATCTCGCTACAGGGGACATGCCTGCAATTAGGGTTGGAGGGACAAACCCTGTCCTTACACTTCCGCCTTCTGTCCTCTCTTATTTATCCGTGCTAATCCGTGTTAATCAGTGGTTGAATAGTTACAGATTTTTTAATAGGGACTCGATAGTTAGGTGATATAGGGTTTTGAGATATATTACCATAGTGTTAAACAAATGTCAATAATTATTTTTTGAAAAATGTTGACATAAAATTGATTCAACTTATAAACACGAACTTGATGCGTTGCTAACTCTAAATTTTTAGACTCCTGAGCCTGTCAGGAACAGGCTTTTAAAAAATCACAGTTTGTGAGCTTTTAAACTATAATAATTTCTCTTATTTAGAGACCTGCAGGGATAAGAAGTATTTCACAATCAGGTGTTTCTGGAATAGCTTCAAGATTTCCCACATTATCAGATGCCCTTGAGTAAAACCTATATCTATGGTTATATTTCCCTCTGTAGGTATAAGAACCGGTTGAGGTGGCAACATAAATCGGGGCATAAGGACTTTCATTATCTGAACAATAGATGGTATAGTTTCTAATTCCAGAGCCATTTAGGTCATCAGAACCTGCCCAGCAAAGATTGAAGCTTTTAGAGGTAATAGTTGCAGGAAGGGGATTCATCGAGCTGGTTGGTATGCCTGAGTCAATGGTGTTGAATACCTCTGGTGTATCCAATGGAGGGTTTATATCAAAGACAATGGATGCTTTGTTTTTAATTTGAGTTCCGGATGGAAGGTTATTTTTAGGTTTGATGCTAAAACTTACCCAGCCCTCTCCATTTGGAGGATTGCTATTTGGTGGAAGGAGGTCAGAAAGCTCATTTGTGCTTAAATCCCTTCCTTCCAGCCTAAATTGAAGGGTTTCTGTGGCAGAAAGCGATGCCTGAATATTAAGCCTTACTGTGTCTGTTTCTGGTGTTCCACCACTCCATGTTCCAGGATAAAATATGGTTGAGGTTGAGATTTGCTGAGTATCTTCTGGCAGGTCAATTACCATACCTCCGATGCAGATATTATTGAATATAAGGGTTGAGGTATCAAGATTAGGAGAAAGCTGGTCGCTAATCTTGATTTCTTGTGCATATGCCGTAGCAGTGGGAAGGTTTTCGAAGAAGACCATATAGCTTAGTGGAACATCCGCTGGAATAAACCGCTTGCACTGAGTCTGTGGTGTTCCTTCAGGGTCAAAGCCTGTGGGACTGGCTTTATCGTTGGGGTCAATAGATTGAACAACCTCCTTCTCTTCTTCTTTGCCATTTGGAGGTGTACATTTCAAAAAAAGTCCTATAAAATCTCGTAACTTTTTAAATTTATACTCAAGCCAATAATACTGGGATAGTTCCATTAACCATATGGTTGGCCACGCAAGATATCCTTCCCAATATGGACTAATAGTTATAAAATGTAGAAATGTTACCCTTGGACTATCATACCATCTAATGCCTTTTTGGCTAAACACTCCAGCGAGTAATTCATTGACAAAAGTATTACAATTTTTGTATTTACCACCGATAAAAGGGTTGTTATCCTTGAGAATTGCATAGTCTCCCGTTTCTCCTAACCGTCCTCGAGCTCTTCTCACAATCTCTTCCCCTGCTTCAAGTGTATAACCGGGCCATGTCCATGCACCAAAGTATGACCTTCCACCATCTAATTTCCTCAGCCAAACCTTATACCGTACACATTTGAAGGAACTATAACCCTCCTCGGTGTCTAGTTTAATGTTTCTCCATTTCCTACATAAATCCCTGTATGCATTGTTACCCCCATCAAATCCCAATATACTATTGCACCTATAGGAGGCTCTGTGCCGGGGGGATAATAATATGCATATTCGTTATACTCTTTGCTTTGTAGTTATAGCAAAGGAAGTAGAATATTTTTCTTGGGGAATTTGAAACTCCGAGGCTAAAGAGATTATTTGAGTCTACATTTTAACCTTGCCCAATTGGTAAGTTTTAAGATAGAAAGTAAACTCTTTTGAGCTTTCCATCGGCATGACAGGAACGGGCACTACAAGTGAATATTCATCCGATGATAAATAATCCTGTGAAAATTGTTCAAAACTTGGCAAGTTAACTTTAAAATAGCATCCTGAAGAGAATTTAATAATGATGTAGCAATCCAAAGCTAAAGCATTTCCTATATTTCCAAATTTGACCATATAGGTGGCAGGACGACCTACCCTTATTTGATCCGGACCAATAACTTGTACCCACAGATTTGGCTCCCTAAGCAAAGAGGGATTAGGAGAAAGGTTATATTCACTCAAATCCTCTCCTTCCAAATGGAGACTAACCGCCTCTCTTAAATTCTTAATTGCCTCTTCCACTGTTTCGCCTTGGGTTACTACATCAATCTCTATACATTGAGCCACCCAACACCTTTCGCCCTTTTCAATATAAGCTTTAATTGTGTTGTGTATCAATTGTTCACCTCCAAACCTTTCTTTGTTATATCACTATTTGTTCCCGCATTTATTGCAAGTTGGATTGACTGTCCTGGATTAACATTCCAATCCGTTGCCATTGCCTCATCTCCCCAAATTAGCCCTAAAACCACTAACGCCAATAGCTTCTTCATCTTACATTGTCTCTTTACTACCCCGTCAGACCTTACGGTCTGACACCCCTTCAAGGAAGGGGAATTTCCCTCATTCCCTCCCAGAAGGGTGTCCCGAAAGGACGTGGTGTGGAGAGGGGTGTCTGCGTCAGCAGACGGAGTGTTCCAATCTCCCTTCTGTACTTAAGTAAAACATTAAAATCTGAACAGATAACAACAACCATTATTTAATCTCATCCCCTAATTTAAACATTACCTTTAATGCCTTTTGAGAGCTTAAGAGAATATCTTTTGAAATCCAGAGAGATGTATTGGGGAATCTCTCAAGTGCTTCTTTTGCTTGGAGATAATCTAAATGACCCATTTTTGCCGCCCACAAGAGTATGCCTAATGAACCGTGCACCTCTAACCTTAAAGCATTAGCAAAAATTCTTGCCTCTGTATCGTCAGTTAAAAACCATTTTGGTTTAAGCCGTTTTGCAAGAACAATGGCAAAAGCCTCACCAGGATTTAGTAATCCTGAAAGGGATAAAAATTCTGCTTCTCTGGTTTCCTCTGGTAATAAGGCTTCAATAAGTATCCATTCTGGCTTTTGGTTTTTCCATTGGGGAATAAGACTATTTATTTCAATGTCTACCATCCTTGGAATGTAAATCTTTCCTGCTTTTTGCAAAATATCTAAAAGCCCTATCTCTTGTAAATGAAGAATTGGTCCTGTATCGCATACAATCAGCCTTTTTCTGGTTTCAATTTCAATGCCCATTCAATATCCTCTTTCATAAACTCTTCTTTTAATTTTATCCTATTGTGGTCAATAAATTCCTGAATGGCAGCGCGCAATACATCTTGTTCATCAATAAACCATCCGCTTTTTACATAATTTTCAATCTCAATCTCTATCTTTTCTGGAAGGGAAACCTTAACTGTTTTCATTATTTTTTCTCCTTTTTATATTTTAACAATTACCGCCAATCTTTTCAATAAGTAACTATTCAGCCACAGATGGACACGGATGAAACACTGAAAATTCGCAATCCGTGTCCGTTTTTCCGTATCCGTAATTAGGCTGAAGGGTTCTTCTCCTTCTAACTTTTATTTTCTATCCTTCTTGATTCTCTGCCAGTGGAGGAAATTTCCACCCCCTAACCCCCGCCAGCGGGGGACAACCCGCCTCTGTCCTCTGCCTTCTGCTCTCTGCCCTCTGCCTTCTGCCTTTTGCCTTCTGTATTTATCCGTGCTAATCCGTGTTAATCAGTGGCTGAATAGTTACAGATTTTTTAATAGGGACTCGATAGTTAGGTGATATAGGGTTTTGAGATATATATACCATAGTGTTAAACAAATGTCAATAATTATTTTTTGAAAAATGTTGACATAAAATTGATTCAACTTATAAACACGAACTTGATGCGTTGCTAACTCTAAATTTTCAGACTCCTGAGTCTGTCAATAAACTTTTGCAGGAAATTTAATGTATAAATCTACGAACTGGAGTTTCGTGAATTTTCTATGATTCTTTTCTTCTCTAATCTTTGCGTTCTTTGCGGTTAAAAAAGGATAAACCACAAAGAGCACAAAGTAGTAACGCAAAGGACACAAAGGGAAGAAAATAGGTGAAGCATTTTTTATCAACTCAACTTCAAAGCTAAACTTTTGCGTTTTTTAGAGAGTTGTCAACACAGAATCAATAGATTTTCCGGTTTTGCCTTGTTGATAACTCCAGATTAAAAGCTCTTTGAAAAACAGTTGTCTGACCCAATTGCAAATTTCACCAATGGTTTTACGTTCTTTATTACCTTCAGATTGGAGATTTACTAGTACCGTGTTAGCTAAGTTCTTTCACAGTTTAAGGGGTTTGCCATTATACGTCCATGCAAATGGATGAGCCCAAAAATTGTTCCAATGCATGATATATTCGAGTATTTTTACTTCAAGAGATCGTGTAAGGATTCAAAGATTCCTCGACGGAGCAATTTCCTTGAGAGGATACTTAGCCAAATTTCAATCTGGTTGAGCCATGAGCCATGTTTTGGGAGAAAGTGAAAGACAACACGTTTTGATT
>JBFLYA010000204.1 GCA_040757115.1 bacterium
TGGAAAACAACAAATTTCCATAAATTTCTATTAGTTTCTATTAATTTCAATTTTTTTAATAATATCTCCCTATCTCCTTAATCTCCACATCTCCTTTTGTTACACCACCTGAACGCTTACAAAAAATTGGATTATTTCAAGGAGTTTTTGTGCGAAGATTTTTTACTCTTCAGGACTGAAAAAATTGGTAACTATTCACCACGAAGGGCACGGAGAGCACGAAGTGAAATTTGATGAATTATCGAATTCATGAAGCTCAAATATTGACATATATGAAATTGGCAAATATCAAGGTTGGTCTATTGATAAATTTCAATGTGGAAAGATTGAAAGAAGGCATAAAGAGATTTGTTCTGTAACATCTTCATGTCCTTCGTGCTCTTCGTGGTGAATAGTTACATAAAAGATTAAGTAATCGTTTAGGTAACAGGAATAATATTGAATATCGAATGTAGAATGATGAAGTTTCTGGATTTTTCTGTTTGGCCGTTTTTATACTTTGAACATTCTACATTCGATATTCTACATTCTACATTCAATATTTTGTAAGTGTTCCGAAATCTCGATCAATATTAGTAACTCAAGACCTGAACGGTTACTTTCTCTATTCGTTTAATATCTTACCTTTTTCAATTGCACTCAGGAATGCCCTGGTTACCTGTGGGTCAAATTGGATATTTGAATACTTTTTTATCTCGGCAATGGCATAGTCTATAGTAAACTTGTCCCGATAAGGTCTATTTGAAGTCATCGCATCAAATGTATCGGCAATAGCTAATATCCTGCTGCCAAGAGGTATATCTTTTCCTTTTAATCCGTTAGGATAGCCTCTACCCTCAAATCGTTCATGATGATGGAGTATGATGGGAACAACCTCTTCCATTTGTCTTATTGTGCCTATAATTTGAGCACTTATGGTGGGATGTTTTTTTATCTCGCTATATTCTTTTTCATTTAATTTTGATGGTTTATGCAAAATTTCCTCCGGAATACCTATTTTACCCACATCATGTAAAAGCCCGGCTAAATATATTATTTCTTTTTCCTTAAACGAAAGATTAAGTTCCTCAGCTATGGCTAAGGCTATTTTGCTTACTCTTTCAGAATGACCGTAGGTATAAGTATCTTTTGCATCGATGGTTGAGGATAGAGATTTAACCGTATTGAAAAAGAGTTCTTTAGCATCTGTAAATAGCCAGAAATTTTTAATCGCTATTGCCCCTTGAGTAGCCATAGCGGTAAGCAATTTTAAATCCCGTGATGTAAAAATACTGCGGTCTATTTTATCGGTCAAATTTATGACACCAATAATCTCTCCGACTGCCTTCAAAGGAACCGATATTATTGGCAGACTAATAAACGATTTAGTTTTATATCTTTTCATTCTTTCTTCTTCAGAGAGATTTTCTGCCTCTGCATCCGAGACAATCAAGGGTTTCCCCTCTTTTACGACCTTGCCCGCAACTCCTTCTCCTACCTTTATTCGAGTATTTTTGACTATTTCTTGAGGGATGCCATGAGCGGCAACAATTTTAAGAAATTCACGCTCACGGTCAAGAAGCATTAATGATGCCCGTTCTACTCGGATTATCTCTACTGCCTTTTCCACTAACATTTGACATATTTCATCTACATCAAATATATTACTTACGGTCCTGGCTATCTCGTATAAAAGATTTAATTCTTCATAAAGCACTCCCACTTCTTTAGCCATATCTTCTTTATTTATAAAGTTTTGGATAATATCATTGATTAACAGAATATTCTGTTTAATCTCTTGTTTTTTACTGGATAGCCCACAACCGATTAAAACCCCAATTGTTCCTTCATTAGTAATTATAGGTAATCCTACTCTTAAATATTCAGTATCACATTCTTGGACACAGGATTGACCTGAACTCATTACCTCAGAGAGGATAGAAAGGTGATTACCCATACATCTTCCTTTATGTTTAATCAATTCACAAAGTTTAGTGCTCTGAAATACCTGTTGGTTAGAATCAACAATAAATAAAGGGATACCTGTTATTTGGGCAAGTTTATTTAATAAATCTGTTTTTTGTAGGAATTCTTGAATATACATCATAATACCTCAAATAGTAACTATTACAAGATGCTTGTGTTACTTTACCCATCAATTGAGTAGCGACCAAGCATTGTCTACTCTTTATATATGGTCAAGGAGATTAGCCGCTGGAGACTCAGGTGAAGTTCTTACTTCAAGTTCAATTCCATAATTAGCGGCTAATTGACGACATACCTGCATTTCTTCATCATTCATTGAAATAGAAGGAAATAACTGTTTTCTGTCCGGTGTAAATTTCATTCCTCCGACATTTATATTTTTAATAGAGACACCCTCCTGGACTAATTGCAGGGCATCTTTCGGATTAGAAATAAGTAATATGGTAGGAAGTATGTCAAATTGTCCTTTTTTGATTAAGTCAGCGGCTTCATTGATAGTGAGAATAAATATCTTTATTTCATCTGGGGTAGCTATCCTCATTAATTTCTTTTGAGGTTCATTTTTAGCGACTTTATCGTTGGCAACTACGATTTGTTTGCACCTTAATGCCCTTGCCCAGCCGATGATGACTAAGCCATGAATAAATCTATCATCAATTCGAATTAAATCTATAGCCATGATAATTATCTTAGAATAATATTCCCTATTTTATTCTTTTTTCCCCTTCAATAGTTCTCTCAGACTTACAATATCTTTTCTTGATGATTCTTTGGCTTTTTTAACTGCCTGGTGTAAATCTAAATCTTGATGAGACATAAGACTGATAATCATCGGTAAATTTACTCCACAAATTACCTCAATTCCTTTTTGTTCAAGAAACTCACCAGCTACTTTTGAACAACTACCGTGAAGTAAATCTGTTAATAGGACTACACCATCTCCTTTATCTACTTTTTTAATGGCATTTGAAATTTTGTTAGATAAATCATCCAATCCTTCACTCGGGAAAAAAGAGACGATTTCTAAATTTTCCTTTTTAAGCCCTATCCATTGTCCAGTCTCAACAAGTTTAGCCCCTAATTCACCATGTGTAACAATAACTATTCCAATCATTTTCTTAATCCTTCTCCATTTTATCCTTTACTTGAAAAATAGAATGTTACCGCACAACCTAATAAACCAGAGAAGATTGACCAAACAACAAGAACAAGATTAAGCATATCCTTAAAAGAGAATTTATCTACGGGTAAAATATAAAGAAGGATTGAACCTGAGATGATAGAGATGGTTATCAACACACCCGAAAGCCAGATTAACATTATGATTACTTTTATTCTTGATTCTTCTCTTTTTACTTCTATTTTTTCGGTTAAAGTTTCTTCAGCCATTCTTATATTTCCCCTAATTTCCTTGCAGAAAAAATTGTAAATTTCCCACACTTAGGACATATATATGTTACTACAGGAACACCTCTATCAATATCAAGTCTAACTTTTCCACCTGATGTTTTTTCTATTTTTGACAAAACATATAAATCTTTAACTTTTTTCAATGGTATGTTACACTGCTCACATTTATAAGGTATTAATATCGCAGGCAATTCCTCTACTTCAACAGGTATTCTATCTAATGTAGGAGTAACAGACATTCTTTTCCACCTCCTTTATCCCCCGCCAGCGGGGAACATTCTAACCAAATTGTTCTTTATTTTAAGTTCCCATTTCCCATGCTTGTAGATATTTTTGTTGTTCTGGCGTGAGAGTATTGATTTCAATCCCCATAGATTTCAGTTTTAAAAAGGCAATTTGCGAATCAATCTCTTTAGGGACTGTATATACCTTTAATTCAAGGTTTTTAGCCATTTTTTTCATATATTCGGCGCATAAGGATTGATTTGCAAAACTCATATCCATAACCTGAGCGGGATGTCCTTCTGCGGCGGCTAAATTTACTAATCGTCCTTGACCTAATAAGTTAATCCTTCGTCCATTTTTCAAGGTAAATTCTTCGACTGAGTCTCGCATATCTCTTTTAGAGGCAGATAGTTCCTTAAGTTGGGTTAGATTAAGCTCGACATCGAAATGGCCGGAGTTACAAATAATTGCTCCATCTTTCATTAATTCAAAATGTTCTTTTCTAATCACGCTGATATTGCCACTCACAGTTACAAAAATATCCCCAATTGGAGCGGCTTGTTCCATTGGCATTACCTGATAACCATCCATAGCCGCCTCCAGAGCCTTGAGAGGGTCAATTTCGGTGATAATTACTCTTGCACCTTGACCTTGAGCTCGCATTGCTACCCCTCGACCACACCAACCATAACCACAAACAACAAAATTAGTTCCAGCAATAAGTTTATTCGTTGCCCGAATAATTCCATCTAAAGTGCTTTGGCCGGTGCCATAGCGATTATCGAAGAAATGTTTAGTTTGAGCATCATTTACTGCCACAATCGGGAATTTTAAAACCTTATTCTTTTCCATACTCCGTAACCTAATCACACCCGTAGTAGTTTCTTCAGTGCCACCGATAACATTTTTAATTAATTCCTGTCTTGTGGTATGAATTGTAGAAACCAGATCTGCCCCATCATCCATCGTAATATTTGGCTGGTAATCTAAAACGCTATTTATATGTTTGTAATAAATATCGTTATCTTCACCTTTAATCGCAAAAACAGGAATTTCATAATCCTTGACCAATGATGCGGCAACATCATCCTGGGTACTTAAAGGATTAGAGGCACAAAGGGCAACATCTGCCCCACCTGCTTTCAAAGTGATAACTAAATTGGCTGTCTCAGTAGTAACATGTAGACACGCACCTAATCTTATTCCTGACAATGGTTTTTCTTGTTCAAACCGCTGTCGAATTAATTTTAAAACAGGCATTGAATAACTTGCCCATTCAATTCGTAATTTGCCTTTTTCGGCTAATCCAATGTCTTTAATATCGTAATTCATTTTTCCTCCTCTTTATTGGTTAAATTAGAGTTCTGCAAAACCAGGAAACTGTAGTTTTTAAGCGGGTATTCAAAAAGCAAAATGCAAAAAGCAAATATAAAAATTACATATCAAAATGTAAAATTATCTCTTTCCTTTCAGCGTTAAAATACTTGAAGCAAAGATATTACCAAATTCCTCCAACTCTTTGAAAAACTATGCTACTTCCTTTTTGAAATTTGATTTGTAATTTTGCATTTTGATATTTGATATTTGATATTTAATATTTAATATTTATTTGTTGTCTCCCACAAATCCTATTTTGCAGAACCCTATTGGTTAAATACCAATTACACCTTATTCTTCAACAATTCAACCTTATCTGTTTTTTCCCAGGTGAATTCTTCTTCTTCTCGACCAAAATGTCCATAAGCCGCTGTTTTACAATAAATTGGTCTAAGAAGATTTAGATGATTGATTATCCCTTTCGGAGTAAGTGGAAAGACCTCTCTGATTAATTTTACTAATTTTTCATCTTCAATTTTTCCGCTACCGTAGGTATTAACCATAATGGATACCGGGTCAGCGACACCGATAGCATAGGATAATTGAACTTCACATGCACAGGCTAATTCTGCGGCAACGATATTTTTGGCGATGTATCGTGCCATATAGCATGCGGAGCGGTCAACCTTGGTTGGGTCTTTACCTGAAAAACAACCACCACCATGTCTTCCCCAACCACCATAGGTATCGACCATTATTTTTCTGCCAGTAAGTCCTGTATCTCCTACCGGACCTCCAATCTCAAATCTCCCTGTTGGATTGATAAAAAACTTAGTTTGCTTATCCAGAAAATCAGCCTGAATAGTTTTTTTAATTACCTCCTCAATCACTCCTTCTCGAATATTTTCTATGGTTGCTTCTGGGTGATGTTGGGCAGATATAATCACCGTATCTATCCTTGCTGGTTGCCCATTTTTATATTCTACGGTTACCTGGGATTTTCCATCAGGTCTCAGAAAATCAAGAATTCCTCTTTTGCGGACATACGCTAATCGCTTAACTAATTTGTGGGCTAACATAATAGGTAATGGCATCAATTCTTGAGTTTCATTTATGGCATAGCCAAACATCATTCCCTGGTCACCAGCCCCTTCTTTATCCACACCTAAGGCAATATCTGCGGATTGTTCGTTAATACAGGTTAATATTGCACAATCTTGATAATCAAATCCATAGTCAGGAACAGTATATCCTGTGGATTTAATTACTTCCCTTGCTACCTTAGGTATTTCTACATAACAATCAGTGGTAATCTCACCGGCAACTAAAACTAAACCCATTCCGACTAATACTTCACACGCTACCCTTCCTTTTGGGTCATTGGCTAAAATTGCATCCAAAACTCCATCTGATATTTGGTCGGCAATTTTATCCGGATGCCCTTCTGTTACAGATTCAGAAGTAAATAAAAAGTTTTTTCCCATTTTTGGTATTTTCCTCCTTTTGTGCTTTTGATGTTGTTAGTTTATCATAAATCAATTAAATTTGCAACTACTTTTTTTATAAATTCTGGTAACCGTTCACCGCAAGATGCCACAGAGACGCAGAGAAGAAAATTAAAATTTATTTACGATACGCTTAACATCCCTGATTTTCATCAGGGATGGATTAACAAATCGGTGGTGTCTGAAAATAACTCTAATAGTGAAATCTATGCAGATTTGGTGTCCAAAAGGGATTTCCTCCAAAGAGCAAAATGCAAAAAGCAAATATAAAAATTACATATCAAAATGTAAAATT
>JBFLYA010000205.1 GCA_040757115.1 bacterium
AAACGGTTTCAAGCAGTCCTGGTCCAAGTTCCTTATGCACCGCAACCGCAACATCAACTATGATTTTCCCGATTTCATTTTCATTCATCTTTGTGTCCTTTGCGTCTCTGTGTGAGTATTTTTATTAGTCTAACGATAGAGTTCAGGTGCGGCGGGGAGAATTACCACAAAAGTTTGATAGCAAGATAAAACTTTGAGAGACTACAAAACTCTGACCACGGCACAGTCCCCCGCCGTCAACTGCAACGCAGGGTTAGACAAAAGCTTCTAATGAACCAGTCTCATCAAGAGGTTGATATTGCTCGTCCCCAGCTATCAAATGCACGAACATTACTGATCCCTGTTAAATCCAATTGCATCCCCCAGATATTCCTTCTGGCATCATCTGATAGTTTCCAAAATTCTCTTTGCTTCATTTCAGTTATAAAGTGCTTTCGGATAGTACAACTCTCAAGGATATGAGAATAGGCAAATGTAGCAAGTTGCTCCATCTGACGAGTTCGGTGTAAGGCAACCATTTTTCTGTCATGTTCAGGATACGACACTACTGCTTCCTTCCAATCATTGAGATGCTCAGTCATACTGCGCAACTCAAATGCTTCTTCTATGATTTGTTTTGTATGCGTACTCGCTTTTGCGAATGTTTGACATCGATGTGTAAACTGTCGCTTAGTTTTGCCGACTTCTGGCAAAATCAGTGCTTCTAATGACCGAACAAATTGATGGATTCGCTCGTCACTATGCTCTTTTTGCAAACCATCCATTAGTACCCTCCAACCCCATTTCAAGCGTTTGAAATCATTAGGGGAAGAGTCCATTTCATCACGGGACTTTCTCAGTTGAACAGCTTTCTCCAGACGCTCTATGGTTACAGGGGTTCGAGAGTAACCCCTCGTTTGATAGAAAAACGGAAACTCACTCATTTGGCGAATCTCGGACTTTCCGTCAAAAAAAGATCCACACAGCAGGTTTGCACCCTCGTACTCTATGACCCCAGAAAGTTGTAATAAGCAGAAAGTTTGCGAAAGCCTTTTTTGGAGTTTCTTATGGTGTTCATCGAGCACCTGTGGATTTGCACTACCTTCACTGACGATCATGATGAGATTGGAGTTTTCCAATCGCTCCAAGCGAATTGTCCCGATCCACTCTTTCCAATGAGTATCGATTATTACCGGTAATCGGACACAAATCCATGTTCCATCAGATAATCGGTGTTGGTAGTTTTGATCATCCGGAAAATCGGTGTAAACGTTCTCAACTGATAGTAGCGCAAACTTACCTTGTCCTACGAACGAAAGTTCAGCCATTTCCTAACAACCTTCCATCCTCTAAAGTGGCCTAACGATAGAGCTCACCTGCTGCGGGGCGGATTACCACCAAACTTTGTAAACAAGATAAAAGATTGAGATACCACAAAACTCTAATTACGGTACAGCCCCCGCAGTCAGGTGCAGCGCCGGGTTAGGCAATATCCCCTGGACTCAAGGTCTCCTCTGCTTGATTAGATTTTGCTCTCCTCTGTAGTTCCTATTTACGGTTGTAGTATGTCTCTCGTCCTTCGTTTTGGTTGTGGTTCCTGGTCCCTCGACCGCATACCCTAGTTCTCTGTGGATGCTGACCGCTATCTGATTTTCTCTGGTTCGTCTCTGCGGGAATGCTGTGAGAAACCTTCCTCCTGGTTGCCGCAACAGCTGTAATTGGATCATAATTTATGCGACGGATTCAAGTGCCTAACCTTAGATTAGGCAAAAATTAACCCCTCAATCGTCTCTAATAAAGTAGCCTGTCCCCTTTTCCCTTTTATTAAAAGTCAAGTTTTAACTGGCGTCTGTCTTCTTCTGCTCTTTGATATTGGATGTATTTCTGTATAGTTTGTGCAGTTACTTTGTCGCCGGTTGCACGTACAAAATATCCATCGCTCCACATTTCACCGCCCCAAAGTGACTTACGAAGCTTAGGAAATTCTTCAAATAGTTTTATAGCAGAAATGCTTTTTAGAATTTGTACCAACCGTGAAACGCTATAGCGAGGAGGTGCTGAAACAAAAAGATGAACATGGTCTTTCTCTATGCCTTGTTCCAAGATTTCAAATCCATAGCGTTCGGCTATTCCTTGAAATATTTCTTTAAGTCGTTCTGCTATTTTGTCGTCAAGTACTACTCGTCTATACTTCGGTATCCAGACAAAATGATATTTGAGTTCATATACAGCGTGACTTGCTCGTCTTAGCTCCACATGAGTTCCAGAAAGTAACGACTCGCTCTGACTGATGACGGTGACGTATGCTCGTGAATTGATGCCATTGGGAACTTCGCAGGTAAACTTCACTTGATTTTCACCTGGTTCGAGAATAGGCACATCGCCTTGGGGCGTCACTTCGCTGATTAGTTCGCCTTTGGGACCATAGAGTTTACAGTCGGACATCGAGTGGAACTCCAGATAACATCCACTTTCGATTTCTAGAGGAAAATACATCGTCTTGTCGCCGATGGTGACGGCAGGATTGCAAAGTTTTACATTGACCAGAGGTAACGCCCGGATTGAGCTTAGATAGCAGGTGACCGTTTTGTTAGGCGGAAGGTTGTTGTACCAAAGGCTTAGGGATTCCATCTGACTGTAGTTTACGGATTCGCGGTAGATTGAATAAATGCTACCGTAAGGCCACGAGTAGTCGGCATAGCGTTCTCCCTCCGGTTCGATTAGTTCAAAATAACGCCAACCTGTAAAATCGACTATCACGTAATGCTCACCAATCCCACTAACGAGATGTTCGGGACTTCTCACCTGGAAATTCAAAACTTCTCCCTGACCATCGCCGTGGATCCAAACTCCCATGCCCTGTTGCTGGCTGAGGTCTAACGGTGGCGAAAACTTCTTGCCCATTTTAGTCCATGTGCCTTGTCGATTTTCCAGATTACTTGACGCGGTATAGCGTCCACTTATTTGTCCAAACTTCACTTTCACTGACGAAGGTTGTAGTTCTGCGGTAATTCCCGATGCTGTATCTTGTTCTGAAAAATCACCAACATCGGTGAAGTCCGTTAGTATCGCATTTTCTGGGTCATCATACGGTCCTGCCGACATCAGTGATTCGATGCGCAGTTGCACCGGTTGTTCGCCAAACTTATTGTGCGTTTTCCAAACGTTGCTCCATCCGTCGATGCCCTCCACTTTGTGTTTGACATACTGAATCGGCCTCAACTTCCATTCTCCGTCGTCGCTTTGTATTAATTTGAACTCATCGCCGGGAACTCTCAACTTTGCTTTGACAGATTCAGGAAAATAATTCGCGTGGCGCAGATTTTCATATCTTTTCATGATGGCGGCTAATCTTGGCAAGGCGGGAATATTGGAGACATTATCGGGGTTAATTCCCATGATGGCTAAACCTGTATCAGTGCTGAGACATTTGCCGCACAGATATTCTATATCATCAGCGAAGGTCGGTTCACCCTGCTGATTAGACCAAGTTTTAAACGCCCACCACCCAAGTTGCCCTGGTAAAAACATGCGGCGGCATTCTTCGTTGGCTTCGCAGTGGATGTCGATGAACTTTTTGTGGCTGCGCGTCGGATGGTCCCAAGCTCCCAGACGAGAACGGACATACCAGAGGTGATGGTGGAACGTGCTCATCTCCATAGCCGCCGGTCTTTTCAAATGTTTCCAAATCTCAAATACGTACTTCGACCCGTAGTGCCAGCCATTTTCCCAACCACCCAAGACATCCTCTCCATCCAGAGCATCCAGATACATCATGTCAAATCCACCTTCATTGAAGGCTTCCGCCGTCTTGGCCGCCACTTCGGAAAGAAGCGTCGAATCTCCATCTGGCGCAAATAGACCGAAGCATTCTTTTAGATGATGTACCTTTGCGCCTTTATTATGGGGCGAGGGTTTCGTACCACAAGCGCCGCGTTGGCAACCGGTGAAAGCGTAAGAAGACTCTTTGGAAACGCCGCTGTAGGTAATGAGTTCGTCGTTTATCTGAAGCGTCACGCTGTTGCGCACGAAAAATCCCGTGATAGCGGACATATCCTGCGTCGACTCGACTACTGGCACTTGGTCTGAATCCGCCGTCAAGGATTCCGCCAAAGTAAATGTCGCATCCTTCGCCAGCCGTGGGTCGGGCACAGGTGTCACCCAGGGACAGCTTTTGTCGATAAAAAACGCATACGTATGCAAACCAGCCATAATTCCCGCTTCATGTAGCTTATCTGTCACGGCTCTGAGACTGGCAAGTCCGCTCGGGTAAGTCTCTGGATTGGGTCGGCAGTCTCCGAATCGGAATGATTTGCCTCCGTGAAAATCGATTTGATTGATTCCGAGACTTTGTGCCAATTGAATCCAATCGTCCACCTTCTCTTCTGAAAGATTACCGAAGTTGAACAGGTATGAGCCTTTGCTGATTTCAGCGTCCAACGCCCACGGCCCGCCTACGGGCGACTGCGGCAACTCTTCGGCGGCGCTAACTACCTCCTGCATGACCCGACGGAGTTCGCTCTGAGGACATCCGATTATCGCAACTTTTGCTCCAGCAAAACCAAATTTCGGGTAGCACATCGCCCTTAGACGACTATTCGCACGAGGCAATTCATGAACATTGGTTTGCAGATTCAACGCAAGCGTGCAACCGGCGAACGGTTCTTCTGGAATTCCTTGAAGTGTGAGCGGAAGGTCAACAAATGTCAACTCTTCAACCTGTTCACCTGTCACAGATAAAACCTCCAGAACGAAATAGTGTTCCTTCGCCGTTACTCCTATCACAACGCTGACTTTCGATTCACCGAAGCGAACAGTTATTTTCCCGGCAGCGTATGATGCCTCAGAAGCATTGAATTCCTTATTCTCTTTCTTCACCCGTGCGAACGATGACTTAGGCTCTTGGACGCAATAATCTGTGTTAGTCCGGTTGTCGATGAAATGAAGATTAGTGCCATCTGACCCGATAACGTATCGGGCGTACTTATTCTCGATTGAGATAGTCATGATTCCCTCCTCTTCCCTACCGAGCCATTTTGTGAAGTAATTCGGAAGTCTAAAATGAAAACTCAGTTTCTGGGTTTCAACTGTAATTCTCCAGATATTCCTTAAAAGCTTCGCCCAATTTTTGAACTGATAGGAAATTACTTTTTGGTGCATTTTGGATGTTACCTTCAGTTTTGCCCGTTATGGGAATATTTTACCAAAATCTTTCCCTATGGTCAACAAAAATTTTTAACTGATCACCAAAAAAAGATCAAAAATTAGGTTCAAAAATAAGTTTGATGAGACAAAAACGAGAAAGTTTCATTTTAGCCATCAGATTTTGGACACACTTATCCTGCATGGTATGCTGAGGGGAGGAAAGTAGGATTACAAAACAGGTGAGAATTTAGGAAGGTTATCATCCACCAGAGGCATTTGCCATCATAAAACCACTTCTTAGGTTTTGGCATGGTCTTCAGGATTTCCTCAATCTCTTCTTCTTTATAGACAATTTAATGCTATCCCTGCAAGAGCCATTTCTCTGGCCAGGCATTGTTCGTAAGTAGATTCAAGTAAACCTGGGTCAAGAGCTCGATGCACCTCTATAGCACATCCAATAATTTTATTTGATAATGCATCAAATTTCACTTCGTGCCTTTCGTGGTTTAATCTCTTTTAGTCTAACGATAGAGTTCAGCGGCGGCGGGGAGGATTGCCACTAAACTTTGTAACCACGATTACCTATTGAAATACTACAAAACTTTCAATCACGGCACAGCCCCCGCCGTCCGCTGCAACGATTTGTTAGGCTTACCTTCTTCTACTAATTCTCACTGTTTTTCTGTAACTATTTTTAACTGAAAGACAAAGAGTATCCTCTTCTCCCCTTCTAACCCATTACAATGGGAGAGTGCCATTCCCAAACTATCTTATTCTTTAGGTCAAGCATGAACCATTATACCAGCTTTTGTCCTTGTGTGCCTCTTAGCAAAAGTTGGAGAATAGGCTTCAATTCTGCGCATAGCTTGCCTATCATAGACTCTTTCATCACAATCTGGACACACATAGAACTCTAACGATGGAACTGTATAGGATCGCCCTTGATACTTTTCAGTCCAGTCCTGCTTTACCTTTTTGATTTTATTACTACCGCAAGATGGACATATTGCAATTTTTATCATTGTTCTTATCTCCTTTCAAAGTGCTTTCTTGGAAGAAATGAGGAAGTAATAAGTTTCTTCTCCATCTTCACGAACGAATTTACCCTTAGAATAGATTGCCAATCCATCTAAGTTCGTGCTTTGAATGACATAAAGATATTCTCTGGAGTGTTTACGAAACGGACTCTCTGAGCGAATCGTCTTGTAAATAGCAACAGCATTGAGAATTGACTCAGCCACATCAAGTTCTCTAAAACAATCTGCCTCCATTTCCAAGCGTGCCTTTTCGCTAAAGGCATATCGCCTCTCAAGAATTGCTCGTTTGATTCGTACTAAAACATTATTCATTGTTTGTTTTTCTCTTATTTCACTTTCAATGCAACAGTAAGTAGTCTAACCTTAGATTATACTGCCTATTGGCAGTTTTATATTACTGCATTATAAGTTAGGCTATTTATAGAATAGCATAAATAAAATATTCTGTCAAGAAAAATTTTAATATCAAAATTAGAAAATACTGAAAAATAACATCCTGGTATTATACTGCCTATTAGCGGTTTTTATTTTACTGCATTATAAATTTTTTTCT
>JBFLYA010000206.1:0-4387 GCA_040757115.1 bacterium
AGCAAGGCGTGGCATTCTAAACCTTAGCCGTTTTCAAACATCTCCAATTTTTGTCCTCAGATTAAATAAAACCCAAAAGTCAACATAAAAAAGTTTTCTGAATTTATATATCTCATAACCGCATTTTTTAAATAATGTTTCGACATCATGTTTCTTAATTCTACCGTCACCTATTTCCCAGCAATGGTCAGGGTCAATCCATATCTTTCTTTTTATAAATCTGCGGTAAAATGCACCCGGACTTAAAAATCCTGTTGGTAGAGTAAAAACATGCGGTTTATTTGTAGGTGTCATAAATAAAAAATTAGTACGGCGGTGTGGAATTGTAATAATTGCTATCCCTTTATTTTTTAAGTATGAATAAATATTTTTTAAACTTCTCTCTAAGTCGGAAAATGGCATATGTTCAAGAATATCAGCGGCAATTACGCATTCAAATTTACACTTCAATCTATCTTGGTAAATTCGCACATCGTTTACGATGTCAGGCTGAAGATTTTTGTTGACATCCATCACCATATAATTTTTAACAATGGGTTTGAGGCAATTTTTTACCATCCCACTCCCGACTCCGATTTCCAGAACATTATCTGGTGTAAAGTCAATCACTTCTTTGATGATGTAAAAATACCGAAACCAATCAACAAAATCAAGTTTCTCTAAAAAATGTCGTTGTTCAACTTCAAATTGCAAATTAAATTTTTTCTCATGTTCCATATTACTTTTTTGCCACAATCCAGGTAACAATTGGATAGTGTTTCTCATTATAATTGGCAATTATATTTTTTATACTGAACCGGCTTGCTGGAATATTTATACTTCTAAACCGCTCACCCATAAAACAGATAAGAATTGCCACACGATTTCCCCAACCTTCACACTGCATTACTTCTGAAAAATTACGGCAGAGATACTTTAATGCGTCTGGAGAAAAACGATAGAAGTCTTTTGGGGCAACATGTATATAGTTCATAAAGCAGGTTGTATGTATCACCATACCATCCTCTTTTAATACTCTGTATGATTCATCTATTGCTTTCTGAGGATTTTCAAGGTGTTCTATTACCTGGTCACTTATTACATAATTAAAACTATTTTCAGCAAAAGGCAAATTCTGCATATCTATTTCCGGGTACTCTGTTTCTATAATTTCACTTCTTTCTTTATCGATTAATGGATAGAAATTAGTTATACTACTTATGCCTAAAATTTTTCCCCTTATCGGTTCTTTAAGACATTCTGATATTCTCTTGTACATTTTATATCGCGTTAAGCTCATGGTGCTCCTTAGTTATTCTGCTCAAGACAATGGAAAATTTCTTTGCCGCTTCATAATAACTATATTTTTTGACTTCATTTAACCTGCCGTAATAAAAAACTTTGCCACTTTGCTTATATTCCTTATAAAAATTTAAAAGAGCATCTGTAATATTCTCAACTGTGGGGGCAAAAACGCCTGTTTTTGTCTTAAGGAGTATTTTTTCTATCTCATCACCAACAAACCCTCCGCTGGCAAGAATTGGTCTCTGTGCAGACAGATATTCAAAAAACTTTAAGTGAGATAGCCCCTTTTTCTCCCTGTCTTCCCAGTTAAAAAACAAAAGAACATGAGATTCCTTTTGTCTGGAAAGTACCTCACTCCTAAATACAGTCCCATATTGCGTTACTATATCATTAAGTCCATATTTTTCTATGTCGTTTTTTAACCAATTTAAAATCTTTCCATAAAATCTTACTTCTAAATCCTTTCTCTCAATTAATTTTTTATCAATTAAATCTCTGAGAGCAATAAAAAATTTTTCAGGGTCCTGCTTATTAGTATAAATAGTACCTGTATAAGTAATTGTAAATTTATCGGTTAATACCACGCCTGAAACATTCAGATTTTCAGGGTCAAAACCATTGACAATTATTTCTGGTTTTTTTTTAATAAGTGACTCAATACTATTAGCGTATGGAAGCGAAACGGTTACCACTGCATCTGCATACCTCATCGTCTTTTTTTCCAATCTTCTATCAATTCTTTTTCTAAAATTTGGAAAAGTATAAACTGGATTTTCAGTCCAGGTATCACGAAAGTCTGCAACCCAGGGTAATCCAAATTTTTTCTTTATATTATAAGCAACAATATGGCTTGTGGGAAAGGGAATACTACTCAATATGACATCAAAATATTCTTTTCTTAAAACTTTACCTGCTGATTTAAGGGCAGATTTCTTCCATCCCTTTTCAGTATCAGGATAAGCAAAAAAAGTCTGATACCATTTCATTATGAAATCAATAAAAGAATCCTTTGAAATTATACCAACAGATTCTTTTATCTGCTCGGTTATACTCTCTTTTATTTCAAAGCCAAGTAACTTAAATATCTTTCTCCAAAACCAGAAAATATCACCATGATAAGGCACTTCTATAATTCTAGCCCTTTCTAAAAATTGCTTAGGGAAACCGAGTTGACTTTCTGCCTTATCATCCAGAGGGGGTGTAACTATTGTTGCCTGCCACCCAAATTCTGGCAAATAAGTTGATATGCCCGGTATTCGTGGAAAAGCATGATATAAATTAGCAATAATCAAAACTTTTTTCATGGTTTTAATGTTGATTCAATTATATATCCGTATTTTGCCCAATCTCCAGCCCAAATATTTTCTGGAATTTTAGTAAATTTTATTTTATTTGGGAGAATAAAATCTTTTAATATATTTTTGTAATTATGTGCCCAATGATCATTATAAATTGATGTTTGTGAATTACTATGCCATTCCACAAATATCAGTGTTTTTCGCACAACACGAACTAATTGCTTTATTACCTTTTCAATTTTGTCTGGAGCAATATAAATTAAAACTGCATCAGTTAAAGCCAGGTCAATGCTTTTATCTGAGAATGAACATAAGTTTTCAGATTTACCTACACCCAGAGAGACAGAATTAATACCTTCTGCCGCAAAGAAGTTACGACCTACTTCCACAGCATTTTTATTAATGTCAATTCCATAAAGTTTTACCTTTGGAAATCTCTTTGCAATTAGATAAAGGTTAGGACCAGCACCACAGCCGATTTCAATCAACGATTCAAATGGAGAATACAAATCTATCCTTTCAATTAAAAATTTGCGATGCGGATGTAATAATGATTCTGAGGAAATACAGGCTTTTGCCCATGTCCTTTTTCGAGATCGCCAATAAATTTCATCAACTTTTGTTCCAAGAACTTTATCTAATACCTGCTTAACTGTTCTTAATGATTTCTTCATAAATCTTTTCCATCTTTCCCATTTCTTTGTAGTAATTATTTTTTTCATTGATTATTTCCCTACCATTTTCGCTAATTTTTTTTCTTATTTCATCGTGTTCAAACAAGTAAATTATTTTTTCAGCCAGTATTTTGGGATTTTTGATAGGAATTACAAACCCATTTTCTCCATCTTTAATCCACTTTCTGTTTTCTCCTGAATCGGTAACAATGACAGGAAGGTTGGAAGCCATAGCTTCCGCTGTACTGGCGGCAATACCAGCGTCTGAAAGCGATGTGGATACATAAACATCTGTTGAGGATAAATAATTGGGAAGCTCAAGGTGCGAATATCTGCCCACAAATCTTATGTTGTTTATAACCCTTAATGATTCCGCTAATCTTTTCAGATGTTCTTCCTGCGAACCAATACCAGCAATTATAAATTTTGTTTCTGGTATTTTTTCTAAAACCAAAGGAATACTTTTGATTAATGTTTCAATATCATATACAGGTTCAAGATTTCTTAAACTAATAACCGTTGGCGAATCGCCAACATCCCATTTTGCCAACAGGTTTTTGTCTTTTAAACTAGGCTTGAACTTATCAGGTTCTACTCCAAAATAAATAAGTTTCATTTTTTTACTATCTATTCCTAATTTTGACATCGCGTTTATCATATGGTCAGCGTCACAAGTAATTAAGTCAGATTTTTTTAATACAAATCTTATTATTGGTCGCTTGATTAAAGACTGACCCCTAATCAAGACATCAGAACCCCAGGTGGTTACAATAAAGGGGTGAAATCCACTCAACACACCAATAAGTCCATAAGTTCCTGCAGAATGTACATGTAAGAGATTGGGCTTAATTTTTTTTATTAATTGTCTTGCCTTTAAAACTTGAATAAAAACATCAATTGGATTTGTCGATAAAGGACCAATATCATAAAATGATATCGTCTCAGAAAAGGGTTCTATCGAAGGCATAAGCGAAATCCAGTAAATCTCATACCCTTTATTAACAAAATATCTTATCCAACGATGACTATGAACCGAGTTGGCTCCTGCCAGAAAACAAATCTTCATATATTTTCCTTTAGTTGAAATCGGCATCTAACTTACCCAATATGTCGGGTAGGGATTAGGGTCAG
>JBFLYA010000206.1:4487-6708 GCA_040757115.1 bacterium
GGTATTAATGCAAAGATTATTTTATAAATTATGGAAACGGTATAAATACCTTTTAGGAGTGGGTTTATCTCTGGTTGTTTTAGGATTTATTCTGTTTACCTCATTGCCTTTTGAAGACATTTTTAATACCTTTGAAAGAAAAACCCTGGATTATCGCTTCAGGCTCTTATCCGACCCGAAAGAGGCAAGAAGTAATATTGTGATTATTGATATTGATGAGGAAAGTATCAGGCAAATGGAGGATTTGTATGGAAGATGGCCATGGACCAGAGAGGTGCATAGCGGATTAATTAAATATTTAAGCCAGGCAAAGGCAGTTGTCTTTGATGTCCTTTTTACAGAAACAAGTAAGTCTATGGTTGAAAAAGAAGATGTAAACCAGGCAATTATGGAAATAGACGAGTTAATCCAAACCAATAAAACAGATAGAATAAAGGAGATAATAAATTCATTCTATCAGGACTATGATAGGATATTAGCTGAAAGCGCCCGAGAAACAGAAAATGTTTATCTTGCCGATATATTTCAATCCAAAGCAGATGAAGGAGAAGTTGATTATGTTTCTTGTGATTGGATAAATAAATTTGCGGTGCCACTTGAATTTAACCCTGATTTTAAGGCAATTAAAAGATTTGATGGTGTGACACCACCACTACCTTTACTTTGTAAAGCGGTCAAAGGTGTTGGGCATATAAATATGATTCCTGACGAGGATGGTCCCGTTCGGAGGGCATATACCTTAATTAATTTTAATAAGCGGTTTTATCCATCCCTATCTTTAGCGGTAACAATGAATTTGCTTGATGTCCAAAAGATTAAACTTGTTCCGGGGGATGGAGTTTATTTAGATAAAAAGGTTAAAATTCCAATCAATGAAGATGGAACAATGTTTATAAATTATAAAGGGGGGATAAAAACATATAAATACTATTCATATTATCTTCTTTTTGCCTCTCATTGTTTAATAGAGGAAAGGATGAAGCCAATTATCGAGCCAGAGGTTTTTAAGGATAAGATAATTTTAATTGGTTCTACGGCGGCTGGGTTAATGGACCTGCGGGTAACACCATTTTCTTCTATTTATCCTGGTGTTGAAATTCATGCCAATATTATTGATAATATCTTAAGCCGTTCTTTCTTGCAAGTTCCGTCTTTTGCGGTAAATCTAATTATTATGATTTTTCTATCGGCTCTTATCGGTGTGGTCATACCAAAATTAAAACCATTTTGGGGAGCAATTTTTACATTAGAAATACTCATTATTTATTTATTAGGGGCGATATATCTATTTAATTTACACCGTATCTGGATAGAGATATTTCGACCTGGTCTAAATATTGTTATGAGCTATTTTATTATTTTAATATCTCAATATATTATTGTGGAGAATCTACGAAAAAGAATAAAAGAGGCTTTTCAGCACTTTGTCAATGCCACGGTCGTTGAAGAGATTATTAAGGACCCGGAGAAATTAAAACTTTGGGGAGAAGAAAAGGAATTAACCGTTCTATTTTCAGACATTCGCGATTTTACCAGCTTATCAGAAAGCCTTCCGCCAAAGGATGTCGTCTTTCTCCTGAATGAATACCTTCAGCGGATGACAGAAATTGTCTTTAAATATGATGGAACACTCGACAAATATGTTGGAGATGAAATTATGGCTTTTTATGGTGCACCGTTAGAAGGGCAAATCGACCATGCAGAAAGAGCCTGTCGCACCGCTATAGATATGATGAATGAGCTTCATAAACTTAATGAAGAACGGATTAAAAAAGGCCAGCCTACTTTTAATATCGGCATTGGAATTAATACGGGTAAAATGGTTGTTGGGAATATGGGTTCTGAGTTGAAAAAAGATTATACCATTATTGGAGATAATGTTAATTTGGGGGCAAGGTTAGAAGGTATAAATAAAAAATTTCACACCAATATTATTATCAGTGAATTCACCTATCAACAGGTAAAAGATAAAGTAAAAGTGAAGGAGTTAGGGAAAGAAACTGTCAAAGGAAAACAAAATGCCGTCAAGATATATGAATTATTGGCGCTGAAAGAATTGTAAATGTCTCCTCGAATTAATGGATATTTTGTTGAGTGGTAACTATTCAGCCACAGATGGACACGGATGAAACACTGAAAATTCGTAAATCGTGTCCGTTTTCCATGTCCGTAATTAGGCTGAAGGGTTTTTCTCCTGTTGTCCTCTGCCTTCTGCCCTCTG
>JBFLYA010000207.1 GCA_040757115.1 bacterium
TAATAATCATGAAATCTCTCAGGATGGCGGTAACCCCATCTGGTCACCCAGAGGCGACTTGATTGCCTTTGTCTGCAAAGGCTGGATATATACCATGAAACCAGATGGAAGCGAGAGGAGGAAGGTGATTGATGGAAATTATATAGGTGATTGGATACCAGATGGAAAAGCATTTACAGCATCTATATCAGGTGGTACTCATATAGTTGACTTAAATGGGAATGTTGTTAAATATACTGGATTATGTGGACAGTGGTCTCCTGATGGTAAAATGATACTTTGTGGATTTGATGTTTATGATTCTATTGATGGTAAAAAGATAGGAGAGCCATTATCAGTAGGAATTCCAAAATCTACAAGCAAATATTTCGTCTATAAAAGACCAAATAATATTTGGTAAAGGAGGGTAAAAGTCATGAAAAAAATTGCTATTTGTTTGGTAATGTTATGTATATTCAGCAATGAAGTAAGAGCAGAAGAAATTAATTGGGGGAGTTGCACCACTTATGCACCAATGCCTGTATTGTTCATTCATGGCATTAACGCTAATGCAACCACTTGGGATACAGCTACTAAAGAACTGGAGAAATATTTTGGATATAAATGGATGCGGTACGACGGAAAATATATAACTCCTGACCCTCATTTTTACCCTGTTACTTACGATGAAAAGAACCCCAACGCCCCGCAGAACAAGGTCGTGAAGCATTATTTAGAGGCGTTTGATTATGGTGGGGAGGATGCGGGTAAGAGTTTTAACCATCTTGATACATATAGTGATGTTTTAAAAAGACTCATTGAAGGAGATGATAAATCACCTGGTATATTAAAATCTTACTATGGCGATAACTATAATCCTACTACTGACAAACTCATTATCGTTGCTCATTCTCAAGGAGGACTAATTGCCAGACATTATATTCAAGAAAAGGATGGCTGGAAACATGTAAAGCGATTGATTACTATTGGAACTGCTCATACTGGAAGTTGGCTAGCAGATAAATTGATAAGAAGGACACGCGAGGTGCCTGAATCTGAATTTATATGGATACTTCAAGAAATGGCTATTCGTGGCCTGGCAAAGATATTAAAGGTAGAGAAGATAGAAGATATAGAAAAAGGTGCAATACAAGACCAACAAACAGAGTTGTATCAGTCTCCCATATCTATACTTGGGCATGCATATAATACTTTCCTTTGGCATCTTAACAATGGTTCAGGATTACGAAATTTACAGGATAATGTGGAAGTTGTATGCATAGTAGGGAAAATTGGGAAATTATTTTATAAAGATAGTGATGCAATAGTTAGTGGAAATAGTCAAAGAGGAGAAAGTGAAATTCTTCCTGTAAAATACTTTGAGCCAATCTCTATAATTGATATAAAAGATGGTTTAAAAGGAATGCATACTAATCGCTCCTACGGAGCTGAATTCTTTAAGGATTATCATAGTCTACAAATATATCACTCCTAACGGAGTTTAGAAAATATATTCAGCCCTGTAAGGGCGAGATGTTTATAGCTTTATCGTCTCAACATCAAATTAGCTCCATAGGAGCGATATGTTTATTGAGAAAGTTATAAATATTTTCGTGCAAAAGTTTGTTGTCATGAGGTAGGTATGATGATAAGGGTAATAGAAAACTTATGTATTTTAGTTTTGCTTATTCTTTTAGTAGTAATTATCTTCAAGAAGAAGGCGATAAAAATAATCATTATCAGTGGGATAATCATAGGAGCAATAATAGGTGGTTGTAAATGGTTAGAATATAAGTTTGGTGCCAGAGAGAGTGATAGGATTTCTTATTGTGCACCGTGTTGGGGACCAAACAACAAGATATTTTTTATTAAACATGTAATGTATGGAAATTATTCTCCATTGCTTGGGTCGATAGGATATTACTATAAGAAGAGTGAGATTTATCTTTGTTCTATGAATGCAGATGGGACAGATAAGAAAGAGATTGTAATGCTTGAGGATACAAGCAAGAAACCTGATTTTATTCCTGTGCCTGGGGATACAAGCAAAAAAGCTGATTTAATATTTCCTCGCTATCTTGATTATTGCTCAAAGAATGGTTTAATTCTCATGTCAGGAGGAGATATTCCCAGTGGTGGCTGGACTAATGGAATATGGATTATTACACCAGATGGAAGTAATCTGACAAAGGTATCAAATATAGGGATGCACGCCTCCTGGTCACCCAATGGAAAAAGGATGGTGTATGACGGAGAGAAAGGGATTTGGGTGATGAATATAGATGGAACTAATAATCATGAAATCTCTCAGGATGGCGGTAACCCCATCTGGTCACCCAGAGGCGACTTGATTGCCTTTGTCTGCAAAGGCTGGATATATACCATGAAACCAGATGGAAGCGAGAGGAGGAAGGTGTGTGATAATTATCTAGGCGATTGGTCTCCTGATGGAACAATGCTTATGACAGCGTCACCACGAGGTATTATCGACTTAAATGGTAAGAGTGTTAGAGAATTCCCCGTAGAAGAATCTACCAATGGAAAGTGGTCACCTGATGGAAAAATGTTTCTGGGGAAAAGGGACTTTATTTTATACGATAGTGTGACTGGTAAAAAGATAGGGTATCCATTATCAGTAGGGGTATTAAGATCTGAAGGCAAATATTTCGTCTATAAAAAACCAAATAATATTTGGTAAGGAGGGTAAAAGTCATGAAAAAAATTGCTATTTGTGTGGTGATATTGTGTATATTCAGCAATAAAGTAAGAGCAGAAGAAATTAGTTGGGGGAGTTGCACCACTTATGCACCGATGCCTGTATTATTTATCCATGGCATCAACGCTAATGCAGAAACATGGGATACTGCTACCAAAGAATTGGAGAAGTATTTTGGGTATAGATGGTTACTGTTTAATCGTTCTGATAAAAAAATAACAGAGGATGAGAAACCAGTTACTGTGGACCGAGATAATCCCAACGCCCCGCAGAACAAGGTCGTGAAGCATTATTTAGAGGCGTTTGATTATGGTGGGGAGGATGCAGGTAAGAGTTTTAACCATCTTGATACATATAGTGATGTTTTAAAAAGACTCATTGAAGGAGATGATAAATCACCTGGTATATTAAAATCTTACTATGGCGATAACTATAATCCTACTACTGACAAACTCATTATCGTTGCTCATTCTCAAGGAGGACTAATTGCCAGACATTATATTCAAGAAAAGGATGGCTGGAAACATGTAAAGCGATTGATTACTATTGGAACTGCTTTAGGGTCATTGGATTATAGTTTAGAGGAAATTGTTTTATAGGGTCGGTTTACGAACCAGCGGTTATCAGCTACCAGACAACGCATGCTAAAGCCTGCGGCTACCAACTTAAGGTGGAAAAGATAATGAAGACAATTGAAAATATATGTATTTTAGTTTTGCTTATTCTTTTAGTAGTAATTATCTTCAAGAAGAAGGCGATAAAAATAATCATTATCAGTGGGATAATCATAGGAGCAATAATAGGTGGTTGTAAATGGTTAGAATATAAGTTTGGTGCCAGAGAGAGTGATAGGATTTCTTATTGTGCACCGTGTTGGGGACCAAACAACAAGATATTTTTTATTAAACATGTAATGTATGGAAATTATTCTCCATTGCTTGGGTCGATAGGATATTACTATAAGAAGAGTGAGATTTATCTTTGTTCTATGAATACAGATGGGACAGATAAGAAAGAGATTGTAATGCTTGAGGATACAAGCAAGAAACCTGATTTTATTCCTGTCCCTGGGGATACAAGCAAAAAAGCTGATTTAATATTTCCTCGTTATCTTGATTATTGCTCAAAGAATGGTTTAATTCTCATGTCAGGAGGAGCTATTCCCAGTGGTGGCTGGACTAATGGAATATGGATTATTACACCAGATGGAAGTAATCTGACAAAGGTATCAAATATAGGGATGCACGCCTCCTGGTCACCCAATGGAAAAAGGATAGTGTATGACGGAGAGAAAGGGATTTGGGTGATGAATATAGATGGAACTAATAATCATGAAATCTCTCAGGATGGCGGTAACCCCATCTGGTCACCCAGAGGCGACTTGATTGCCTTTACCTGTAAAGGCTGGATTTGGGTGATGAAACCTGATGGGAGTGAGAGGAGGATGGTACATAAAGGAATGTATCTTTTTGATTGGATACCTGATGGAAACGGAATTATTAAAGATGGAGCACCTGGAACTGGATGGGGTATTTTTGATATAAATGGGAATGTGATAAAAAGGTTAAAATGGGGAGGATATGTTTCATCAGATGGCAAGTTAATATTATCTCTTGATTTTACTGTGTTTGATATTAATAAAGAGGTAGAAATAGAACCTTTCGCTGATATTAAACAAACTGAAAAACATTTTGTATATAAAAAACCAAATAACATTTGGTAAAAAGGGGGTATATCATCATGAAAAGGATAATCTTATGTATTTTATTATTGCTTTGTGGATGGAGCAGTAAAGTAAGTAGTGAGGAACTTACCTGGGGTAGTTGTACTACTTACGCACCTATGCCTGTATTGTTTATCCACGGGATTAACTCTAATTGTAAAACATGGGATACTGCTATTCCTGAGTTAGAGAAGTATTTCCAGTATAGACAGGAAAGATTTAATGAACCTAATTACTTTATTTCTCCTTTTCACCCCACTCGAAAAGGCGTCACCTACTTCAAAGATGAGAAAACCAATTACGAATCCCCCGCCAAGCTCTATTTAGAGGCGTTTGATTATGGTGGGGAGGATGCAGGTAAGAGTTTTAACCATCTTGATACATATAGTGATGTTTTAAAAAGACTCATTGAAGGAGATGATAAATCACCTGGTATATTAAAATCTTACTATGGCGATAACTATAATCCTACTACTGACAAACTCATTATCGTTGCTCATTCTCAAGGAGGACTAATTGCCAGACATTATATTCAAGAAAAGGATGGCTGGAAACATGTAAAGCGATTGATTACTATTGGAACTGCTCATACTGGAAGTTGGCTAGCAGATAAATTGATAAGAAGGACACGCGAGGTGCCTGAATCTGAATTTATATGGATACTTCAAGAAATGGCTATTCGTGGCCTGGCAAAGATATTAAAGGTAGAGAAGATAGAAGATATAGAAAAAGGTGCAATACAAGACCAACAAACAGAGTTGTATCAGTCTCCCATATCTATACTTGGGCATGCATATAATACTTTCCTTTGGCATCTTAACAATGGTTCAGGATTACGAAATTTACAGGATAATGTGGAAGTTGTATGCATAGTAGGGAAAATTGGGAAATTATTTTATAAAGATAGTGATGCAATAGTTAGTGGAAATAGTCAAAGAGGAGAAAGTGAAATTCTTCCTGTAAAATACTTTGAGCCAATCTCTATAATTGATATAAAAGATGGTTTAAAAGGATTTCATGGTAACCAAACTAATCAATGGGATAAAATCCGCCAATCCCTTGACGGTATTCCCGATAAAGGGACAAAGACTTATGATACGCCTTGTGTAACACTTGGGACATCTACCGTTACGCCAGGCACTTATAGTTTATACTACCTTGGCTCAAGCGATAATTTCTATATCACTGGCAAGATTCAGGATTACATCCCCGCTTCTTGCAGTATTACGGTAGAGATAGACTCTGAAGGCAATTATGCCTCAGATAAAGATGGGCAAATAAAAGAGCGACAGGATTTAATCCAGCCAATTGATATGAATACTGAATCTCAGGAGTTGCCACAAAAGCCGGCAAAACTCAATGCCAGCTTTAACTTCCATCCCACTAACTTACTTACCCAGGGCAGTCACACCTTCCGGGTGACGATAAAAAACCCTGCCGGGCTTATCGGCACTTCGACGACAAAGGAAGGCTTTGACTGGATACCGTTTATGATTGTGGGATTACCCGTAGTTGAAGTGCCGATTCAGAAGTCTGCCTCGCCGGCGACTCCTATTGCTGGCGGGTTTCAGGCGGCTTCATCCTTGTTTTTCTGGGATAATCAAAATAATTACTGGGAGCGATGGATTAATTCTAATCTACGCGTGGATTCGGATAATATCATCCGCTATAATGCCGGCACCTCTAACCTCGATAACCCTAACCTCCGACATCGTGTCTATCTGGAAAGTAGAATCTATCCGGCTGGCTCAATATATCCTAAAGCCTCTTGCGTCAATAAAAAGGAGACTCAGGCGATTACCTATACCTACGCCTCGCCACCTTTTAAACTACTCCCATTTACTAAAGCCGATAACACGGTAGTATATCGGCCTGATGTAGATGACAACGGCACAATTACCTATCCAGAAGATATGGTTACCTTTACTAATAACGAGGTTATCTTCACCCCAAAGAAAGATGCCTTACCCAATCTTAATTTTGGACCAATCATCCCGGGTAATCCGATGTATACTTACCCACTACACATAATTATCCCACCAGAATATCAAGGTGTTTCTTCTCATGAGCTGGATATTTATATCAATCAGGTCGGAGGATTGTATGCCTTAGAATCGCTACAGAAGGCGTTCGATTATAGTCAGGCTTTATCCAGCCAACAGGGTTTTAACCCCACGATAAATATTGCCTGGGCACAAAATGCAGATTTAACCAATGACGGGATTACAGGGTTTGG